>JAYVYS010000023.1:0-9326 GCA_043784005.1 Isosphaeraceae bacterium | reverse complement strand
ATCGCGGGAACGCCCACGTATATGGCACCCGAGTTATTCGAAGGCACCCCCGCGAGCCCTTCCTCGGACGTTTATGCCGTGGGGATCTTATACTATTACCTGCTCTCGGCGAGGCTTCCATTCGCCTCTGATAAAATTAGTCAGTTGATCCTGCGACACCGATCCGCGCCGATTCCGGATATTCGCGAGATCGTCGTTGATGCTCCCGACGCGGCTCAAGAGATTATCGAACGTTGCCTCGCGAAGCGTCCCGGTGACCGGTTCAATTCCGCGGCGGAGCTGGCCGACGCTTTCCGCGCGGTGATTCACGAGTTGCGGGATACCGAAAGCTTGATCCGTGAGAGCGTCGACGGGATCGATTGCTTCATCCAAGGGGCCCGAGACCGCTTCCGGATCGTTTTCACGGTCCCTGGCGAACGCCTTCAGGAAGTCTACGTCGAAGCGAATCACGGTCCTGGAGGAGAACGATTGATCTCGATCTTCTCCGTTTGCGGGCCAGCGGACCCTCAACACTTTGAATTCGCGCTTCGGCTCAACGATCGCCTCAGTTATGGTAGTCTCTCGGTACGGAACGTGAACGGCGAACCGATGTTCGTTATGAACCGCACGTTTTCTCGAGACCATATTTGCTCGACTGACATCCGTGCGGCCCTTCTCGAAATCGCGAGGCGGAGCGACAGGGTCGAGCAGCAACTTACCAACGCCGACTTTTATTAAGCAATCCTGCCCGCCGAGGAGATGCCGACGGTGCCTTCCCGAGAGACTGCGAGCCTCATTCTTGCGCTCGGCGTCTCGCTTGTGGCCCTGGGTCTCCTCGCCTGGCAAAGGGCCGAGCGTGCGCGGAGGGAAGATGATCTCTCGCCCGAAGATCTCCTCTATTTCGGGCGCCAAGACCTTCGCAGGTTGTTTGTCAGTGTGGTGATGTTTCTGCTCGCGGCGGGTATTACTTTCGGATCGCGAATGGACCACCGGCTCAACGGTCGTCCGAATCCGTGGTTTCTCGCAACCTGGCTCGCGATCTTCTGGCTGATCATCGTTCTGACGTCAACGGCCTTGATCGACTGGGTCGCGACACGACACTATTCGCGCCGCCTACGTCGCGAGATGGTTCGTAAAGGCCTGACGATTCTCCGTGACGAAATGAAGGTTCGAACCGCGAACCGAGCCAGGAAGCTTGAGGCAGGTGGCGAAAACGGCCAGGCTTCGTCGTAGTCCGCCGCGCTCTTGAACGCGAACAGCGCGACGGCGCTCAGCGCGTGTTCTATCCTCGACTTCAGACGATCACCTCACTTCGGAAGAGACCTATACGATTGCCATGCGAGACCGAACGCCTTCGAAGGGCTCATGAACGATCGATTGACTCGATGTGAAAATCCGATATTATTCCTTGTGATGATCCAGGATGGACGAGCAACCGAGACGTTGACGTCTGCTGAGGAAGGGCCAAGGCTGGTCCCATCTCTTACGAATTCATTCGCCGCCGGGATGCCCCGTCTGACGTTCCGGCCGCATCGCGAACCTCACTTCGCCACGCCTCGCTCCCCTTCGGCTCATCATCCTTTACGGGCCGCCCTTGCGTCGTTCCCCGGGAGATTCCCTCCATGCGCTCGCGTCATGCAACCCTCGCGGTTCTGAGTGTCGTTGGAATCTTCTTCGCAACAAGCTTCGCTCTGACGCGCGGAGGCGAACCCAAACCCGAGACGTACTGGAAGGTCGACGACATCCGCCCCGGAATGAAAGGGACGGGCCGCACCGTGATGGTCGGCACGAAACTCGAAGAGTTTGGCGCAGAGGTATTGGGCGTCATGAAAGGCGTCAGCCCGGGACGCGATATGATTCTCTGCCGGCTGACCGGTTGTAATCTCGAACATGCCGGAATCATTCAGGGGATGAGCGGAAGCCCGATTTACATCGACGGCAAGTTGCTCGGCGCGGTCGCCTTCGCTTGGGAGTTCGCCAAAGATCCGATCGCCGGCGTGACTCCCTTTAGCCAGATGGTCGAGTACGTGCGGTCGAGTGATCGGCGGATCGCCAACGAATCCAAAGACCTGGGAATTCATGTGGGCAGCCGAATGGGTCTCTCGCCGTTTGTCGAAGGCCTCGTGGCCTCGGATGGAATCGGACTCGAACCCTCGCCAACGGGACCCCTGGCTGTCTCAGGCGGGGCACTCGCGGGAATGAAAGCGATCGCCACCCCCTTGATGGCGACAGGCTTCAGCCCAAGGGCGCTTGGATTGATGGAGGAACGGTTCCGACCGATCGGCCTCGCCCCCATGGCGGGGGGGGGTGCCAACAAACAGATCGTCGAAAACGAGGGAGACAAGCCTCTCGTCCCCGGCTCTCCCCTGAGCATTGCGATGGTCACGGGCGACTTCGACCTTTCCGGAATCGGCACCGTGACGCACGTCGAGGGAGCGCGCGTTTATGGCTTCGGGCATCCCATGTTCAGCCTCGGTACTTGCGAGTTTCCGATGATGACCGGGTACATCCACACGGTCTATCCTCGGGCGAGCGTCAGCATGAAAATGGGCTCCCCGCTCAAAACCGTCGGTATCATCGACACGGATGTAAGTACCGGAGTGGCCGGCCGGATTGGACCTAAGCCCGACATGCTTCCCGTCAGCGTGAAGGTCAAGACGGGGCGCTACTCCGACGCGCGCACCTTCCGCGTTGAAATCGTTCGCGAGCCAAATCTTCTCCCCTCGCTCGTCATGGCCGTGCTCACCAATGCCATCGACACCGAGGGGAATCTACCCGAGGAATTGACAGCCCGCATCAGAGCCACAATCAAGGTCAAGGGCCACGACCCGATCACCGTCGACGAAGTGTTGAGCGGTCCCCGCTACACGGGAATGATGGGGCCTGCGGCGCTCTTCAGCCCGATTGGCTCGATCATCAACATCATCATGCGGAACACCCTCGGGAAGGTTCGCATCGAATCGATCGACGCTGATATCGTGATCGTACCAGGCCGGACCGTGGCTTCGATCGAGTCAGTCCGTCTCGCCTCCGATCGGATCAAGGTGGGACAGCCTCTGGAAGCCCACGTGACCCTCAAACCATTCAAGGGAGAGCGACAAATCGTGACGGTTACCGTCCCGCTTCCTGAAGAACTTGGTGAAGGGTCGCACGATCTCGTCGTGCTCGATTCCACGAACAGCCTGAGACGAACGCTTCGCAATGATCCCGGCCGGATGGAGCCTCGCGATCTTGAAGGCCTTCTGGATATCGTTCGCTTCCAGACCCTTCCGAAGCGGACCGACCTTCACCTGCATATCGCTTTACCGGATCGAGGAGTCGCCGTCCTGGGACAGTCGCTGCCGAACTTGCCCGCCAGCGCGCGGGCCGTCTTTTCAAGTGCTCGCAAGACACAAGAGACACCAGTCCGCTCAGATATCGTCCAGAAAGCCGAAACCCCTTGGGTCATCGAGGGATCTCAGACGCTCAAATTCTCGGTGGTCAAGGATACAGGAATCTCGCTAAAGTAGGCCACACGGTTTTGCGAACGCACCTTAATGGATTTTCAACTCCAAGGAGACGGAAGGGATGACGTTTCAATCACGACGCCCGTGCATCGCTCTGGCATCCGTGTTGATTGCCCTCTTATGTGATCATGCACTCTTCGCCAAACTTGAAACCTGGCGAACCGAGGGCGCACCGGCGTTCAACAAGGGGAAGAAGGAAGGGGTCGTGGTGTCGGATGCCGGCAAGGTTCGACTCGGTCGGACCTTGAAGACCCTGGGGTCGGTCGATGCGACACGCGTTTGGGATCTGGCTCGCGACGCGAAGGGCAGCATCTTCGCGGCGACCGGCGATGAGGGGAAGGTCTATCGCCGCGAAGCCAAAGACGACGCTCCGTGGACCCTCGCCTACGATGCAGGAGACTCGCAGGCCCTCGCGCTGGCCGTCGGGCACGAGGGGCGCATCTTTGTCGGCACGGGACCGACGGGACAGGTTGTGGATGTGACCGACCCGAAGCATCCCGCCTCCCGGCCCGCCCCTGGCGTCCAGTATATCTGGGACCTCGCGGCCGACGCGAAAGGCAACCTCTACGCCGCGACCGGGCCGACCGGACAGCTCTGGAAGCGTGCCGCCGAGGGGGGCGCATGGTCATTGGTTTACGATAGTAAACATGACCATTTGCTTTGCGTCGCCGTCGCTATCGACGGAACCGTTTACGCGGGGAGCGATGGCGAGGGCCTGATCTACAAGGTTGCACCCGGCGGCAAGGTTTCCGTGCTGTACGACGCGCCGCAGAGCGAGATCCGCTCCTTGGTCGTCGGCCAGGACGGAGCGGTTTACGCGGGAACGGCCTCGGACTCTGGTGGAGGTGCCGGTGGAGGGCGCGGACCGAGCTCGTTTCCCGGCGGTGGAACCACGAGCACGGCGGCAAGTCGTTCGGAGGCGTTAACCGCCACCACACTTTCAACGCCTGCATTTGTCCAGGATGCCCCCAAGACCCCCCCGGAAAAGCCGCGTTCCTCGTCCCTCATAGGTGGGTCCGCCAGTCTGCGGCCCATCGCGCCTGGAGACAATGCGGTCTACCGCATTGATGCCGACGGAGTCGCCCGCGAGATCCTGCGAGCCAAGGCGCTGATGTTCGCTCTGGCCATCGCCGACGATCGCGTTTACGTCGGTACGGGACCCGAGGGCATCCTCTACGAAATTCGCGACCAAGGGCGAGAGACGATTCCTGTGGCCCGATTGGACAACGGCCAGATCCTCGCCTTGCTCGTCGCTCCGGAAGGCGAACTCGTGCTGGGTAACGGCGACCCGGGCACCGTGGTTCGTCTTGAAAAGGGACACACTTCCGAAGGCGAGCTTCTCTCAGATATTCGCGACACAAAACTCATCAGTAGGTTCGGCGCGATGAACTGGCGCGCCGAGCGTCCCGACGGGACCGACATCGCGGTCCAGGTTCGTAGTGGGAATGTCGCGGAGCCCGATTCGACCTGGTCGGAATGGTCACCCGAACAGCGCGATCCTGAGACGGCCCGCGCGGATGTTCCGTCTAGTCGCTTCGTGCAGTATCGCGCGAGGCTCACGACCAAGCGCCCAAATCTGACCCCGGAATTGAGCATGTTCGCCCTCCGTTATCAGACCGCGAATTTGCCTCCGGAGATCAACAAGCTCGAAGTCCCCGACCTTTCAGCACTCGAAGGCGCGACCCGACAGACACGTTTGACCTTTCGTTGGGACGTGACCGACCCGAATGACGACGACTTGAGCTATCACCTATTCCTGAAAAAAGAGGGTTGGCCGTCCTGGGTGAAGCTGACCGACACGCCGGTGACGGAGAAGACATTCGCCTGGGACGCGACGACCGTTCCGCCCGGTCATTACCAGATTCGCCTGCTCGCCAGCGATCGTCCTTCCAACAATACCAGAGACGCTCTCGATCGTGAACGCATCAGTGAATCATTCATCGTTGATAGCGAACCCCCCGCCGTGTTTCTCAAAGGCGGCGGCGGAGGAGCCTCGGCCGAATTGAAAGACCGTTTGACGCGGGTCGTAAAAGCGTCCTACGCCGTTGATGGCGGAGATTGGGTGCCCGTTTTCCCTGACGATGGACTCTTCGACAGACTTTCCGAGACCGTCACCATCCCCCTGCCCGACTTGAAACCCGGAGCGCACGTGCTGTTGCTCCGGGCCACCGACGCCGCCGGTAATGTCGGAAGCGGCGATCTCTTGATCAAGATCCCTTGATCCCCTTCACTTCACCGAGATCAGCTTGTCTTCCTTCGGAAATGTCTCGATGACAATGTCTTTGAAGTGGACCTCTTGGGGTACGGGGTTTGAATGAAGTTGAAGGCCGATCGGGGCGTCTTTGATCCGATCGGGTAAGGGGTCGCGCCAATCCGCGACCTGGATACCGTTGACCGCCACGCGAATTCGATTCCCTTGAGCGAGAATTTCCAGGTCGTTCCAGTCGTGTTGCTTGCCGACTTTTTTCGCGGGCGCTGGATCCACCGGTAATCCATTTCGGCCGAAGAGGTCGTAGAATCCCCAGCCTGAGGGGAACATCACAAGGTGACCCGCATAGGTGTAGCGATCACCTTTTTCCTGGGCATTTCGGCCCCAGAAGGCGATCCCCGAATGCATCTCCGACTGAACCAGTTTGACCGAGGCTCGAAATCGGAAGTCGGAATAGATTTCCTTGGTAAGGAGGTAGGTGCTCACCGCGACCGGGTCGGTATTCTTGCCGACGATCACGCCGTCTTTCACGGACCAGTTCTTTTCATGCCCCTCCCAACCATCGAGATTCTTGCCATTGAACGGGTGGATTGTTTTTGACTCCCCCGTCTTCGGTGGAACCTCCGGAGCCGCCTTCGCCTCCTTGGGTGCCTGTGCCGAGGCAGTCAAACCGGGAAGGAGAAGCGAGGCGACGAGAAGGCTCAATCCGCATCTTCGATTCTGGCGAATCATGGTGATTTTCGCTCCGCGGTGGGACGGATGTCCACGCCCGATCAAGGTGTTGAACGCTCGTCTTCGTCTAAAATCGGACCCTGACGTGAATCCTACCAGTGAACTTGAGCCATCGCCCGGTTATTTTGGAGCAATCGATCACGGCGATTTTTTGGCCGACGAGCCCGATGAAATGAAAGTTGCGCGATGTTTGTAAGGATAGATCCAACCAACACATTCCCTCACGAGATAGGGCGACGTCGCGGAATCACGCCCGTCGAGGTTCTCGTTGTCTTGTTCGTGGTTTTTGTCTTATTGATGATCGTCTTGTTTTCATTACCGCGAATGCGTGAGCGAGCCCGGATGACGGGTTGTCAACGTAACCTAGGACAGATCGGGCTGGCCCTCGCTCTTTATGACGGGGCCGAGGGAACACTGCCAAGCGTACCGACGTTAAACTCTCCTCCCCATTCTCTCGGTGGACCGCTCGGAACCTTACTCCGCGCGCTCGCGATTCCCGATCTCACCGAACTTGTAGACGCGACCAAGCCACCCGATCGTCGGCAAGCGTCCAATCCGGTCGAGCGAACGATTCCCGGCTTCCTCTGCCCGAGCGACATCAACGCGGCTTCGATCTCAGGGTTTCCCGCTCAGGTTTCGTTCCGCGCCGTCGCCGGAGACGCGGTCGACGGATTGAACGGAGCGTTCGCCCCCGGCCGGAGTGTCAAGCTGTCTGAGATCGAGGAAAGCGATGGACAAGCCTTCACCGCCGCATTCTCGGAACGACTTCTCGGTACGGGCAAGGACGTTCCGTCAATCCTCCGGAATTATCACGTTTGCAAACGATCAATCACCGGCAAGGGCTGTCCTTCGGATGAGTCGGAAACCTGGAAGGGCGACGCTGGACGATCGTGGGCGGAGGCGAGTTGGCGTTCTAGTCTTTACAATCACGCCCACAGCCCGAATGCCGCTCCGTCGTGCGTGTCATCCGACGGCGCAACCGCCGTGATGGGGGCGTCGAGCAGCCACCTCGCGGGCGTGAATCTCTTGTATTTTGACGGCAGTGTGCGGACCGTCAGCGCGACAGTCAGCCTTGTCATCTGGCAGGGGATGGCCACCACCCACGGTACGCCCCCCGCCCCACCGGTCCCTCCGCCCGAAGCCTCGAAGGAGCCTCGTTGAGATGTCCCCGAGACGACCCGCGCTGATCTTCGATTTTGGAAACGTGATCGCATTCTTTGATTATCGAATCGCCTGTGGACGACTTGGTCAGCCGCTCGGCCTTTCCGGAGCGGAATTCCTCGAACTGGCCCGGGAACGCGGTTTGACGCACGTCCTTGAACGCTACGAAGTTGGCGACCATTCCTCAGAGGAGTTTTACCAGGTCGTCCGAGAACTCATGAACCTGGCGATCTCGTACGACACTTTCGCCAAGGCCTGGGGTGATATCTTCTGTCTCAACGGGCCGGTCGCCGATATTGTTCGCGAGTTGAAGATTCTGGGATACCCTCTGATTCTGGGTTCGAACACCAACCCGATTCACGCCAACCACTTTCGAGAGCAATTCGCGGATACGTTTTCATCGTTCGACTACCTCGTTCTCTCCCACGAAATCCGGCATATCAAGCCTTCGAAAGATTTCTACCTTGCCTGCGCAAAGGCTGCGGGCACACGGGCGGAGGACTGCGTGTTCATTGATGACATGGCTGAGAATGTCGCCGGAGCGCGCAATGCGGGTTTGAATGCGATTCAATACCTAAAGCCCACACAGTTGATCGATGACTTGCGCATGTTGGGTATCGAATTGGGCGCGATGCCCTCAACACTTTCTGAGCAGCCCCGTGGCACCTGATGCCGCCGTCACTTTCGCTACAATCCGACTTTGGGATGATCCTTAAAGTGGGATCAAGCCGAGTCCTGCTGACTCCCCCTCCTCAGAAAAAGTTGATTTGCGCCTTGGGCGTTTGACTTCGCGCCTGGAGAGGCCACACTCGTACTGATCCCCAATCCTCGCCCGGATGGAGATCGGGAATTCCGCGACGACACCCCTCCGAATTACACACCTCCCCTGAATTCTCAAAATCAGACTTGACATGGAACCCCTGAAGGTAAATGATTGATTGCGTGCATGCAGTCAATTGCCTTTACGGTCGATTCGATCGGATAAACCTCCTGACCTGTTGCTTTTAACAGGTCAAGGGTAGTCCACTCGATGTTGACGGGGTTGAGCCGGGGCCGCCGTAGCGTGGTTGTCTCGAACGGTTGTTGAGCTGAGGACGCCGGCCGAAACGTTTAGGAGCAGGGACGGTTGCCCGCTGATTGTGTCAGGCGGGTCCAGGATCGAGAACAAGTGGGGACCGTCCCGGTCCCGAGGTCGCGGAATCGCGACCTGGATCGCAGACAAGTCGGATCACCGTGGATCACCATTGGAGCCTTGCTTCACGCCGTTGCGACGCAATTGTTCGCGCGATGCGTGAATTCTAAGGACTCCGAAGCATACCGGGGAGTCTGTCGATGGGGAGCTTCATGAATAACGGCAAGAGCGAGGATTCACAGGGGCGGCGCGGCGGCAATAAACGGCGGCGAGGCCTACCGAGCGTCGAATCCCTTGAGGGCCGTCTCTTGCTGGACGGCGGTGGGAGAACATGGCAGCCAACGTCCACTGACCTTGCCGACGTCCGTAACGGCCCGATGGCCAACGAGGGCGCCACACTGATCGGCGTCTACCAGAACTATCTCAAGGCGGGTGGCAACGCCTCCTCACTTGCTGGCCAATACCCCGATCTTCAATTCAAAGGGGATAAGGTCGGTGTCAGCATCAGTGGCACCGGGAACTTCAACACGTTCCTCACTTCGCTGACGAGCCTGGGAGTCTCGGTGACGACATCGTCATCGCTTTATGGACGCATCGAAGGATATGC
>JAYVYS010000022.1:0-3371 GCA_043784005.1 Isosphaeraceae bacterium | reverse complement strand
ATTCCACCGCGATCGACCCACCGTGATCCTTGATGATTCCGTAACTGATCGACAACCCCAGACCTGTTCCTTGGCCGATCGGCTTCGTGGTGAAAAACGGGTCGAAGATTCGGTCACGTGTCAAGGAATCCATACCACAACCCGTGTCGACGATCTCAATTTCGATCGCGCCGGCCGTGGAACGACTTTGGACCGTCACTGTACCTCCTTCGGTACAGGCATCGATCGCGTTGGTCAACAAGTTCATAATGACCTGATTGATTTTGGCGGCATGGCATGTGACCGAGGGGATGGGGGAGAGATCGAGTTTGATCTTGACGGCCTTCTTCCTCGCATTTCCGATGATAATGGCCGCAGTGGATTCGATGCCGTAATTGAGGTCGGCATCATTGACGTCGCCTTCGTCAAGATGCGCGAAAAGCCGGAGATGGCTGACAATCTGCTGAATGCGCCTCAAGCCATCACGTGAGCGATCGAGAAGTCCCTGGATGTTTTGAAGCGTATAGGCCATGTCGACCCGGTCGCGAAACTCGAGAATCTTGTCCGATAACTCGGGGGCTTCGTTCAAGATCAGGGAGTCCGCCTTTTCATAAAGGGTGATCAGGTCGCGCATCTCACCCACATCCCGGCCAAGCACGGCCACATTATTGGTCACGAAGGCGACGGGATTATTGATCTCATGGGCCACCCCCGCCACGATCAGGCCGAGGCTCGCCAGTTTTTCTTGTTGGACAAGCTGGCTCTGGGCTTGCTTCAACGCGTCATTCGCCTGACGCTCGGATTCCGCCATTTCTTGAAGTTTGATATTCTGAAGAAGGAGTTGCTCCTCCGCTCTCTTCCTCGCGGTCACGTCCCAGAAAATCCCTTGAACGCCGCTAATGCGGCCTTGAGTATCGATGAGTGGTGTTTTGAGCACCTGAACATACAAGTTTTCACCATGCGGATTGACGTGCTCTTCGACGACCTCAAGAGGTTCGAGGCTCTCCATTACTCGGCGGTCGTCGGCGCGGTATTTTTCCGCCAGCGGTTTCGGAAAGAAATCGAGATCAGTCTTGCCGACAAGCTGCGTCTTCTCCGCGACCTCTAGCGCCGCGTAAAATTTTTGGTTGCCGAAGGTGAAACAGCCTTCGACGTCTTTCCGAAGGATCGCCGCTGGCAAACTCTCCACCAGCGAGTGATAAAACCCCTCCGAAGCCATCAAGGCTTCTTGCGCCTTGAGCCGCTCCGCCAACTCGTTTTCGAGGTGGGCCAACAACGTCTGATGGCGCGAGTTCATTTGGCGGACATAGAGAAGCACCACGAGCATCGCGACGATCGTGATGGTCCCGGCGATGATTTCAATCGCGAACCGCGAAACGTCCCGGGGCACGGTTTGCGCGAATAACACAATCGCGGGGTTGAGAATTCCCGACATGAATCAAAGTGCTCGGCACGGGGTGATCGTCGCGGGAAACGACATTGCGACCGAGGTGCGTGTCCTTCGGTTCACGCTATCCCAACGTCTCACATCCTGCAACGGTTGATTGGCCACGATCCGCGTTAGACCGGTCACGGCTTCTCAACATCAAGGTAAACGAGACGGTGATCGGACGTGGCAACGGGTGACATCTCCACCAAACGCGAGAACGAGTCCTCCCGTACGGGCCAGTAAACGCCCCCTCCGAGAACTTTAAGGTTCTTCGACGGCAAAACGTAATCGACACGCAAGTTCCCCACCGACTCATCTCCAAAATCGGCGGTGTCAATGGCCGGCTTGCCTTGATGTTTCATGTTCGCCCGGCCTTGAACTCGCGCCGCCTCGCTCGCACCAAGGCTTTCCGGCGGAAAGGTCGCATTGATTTTGGGATGATGCAAAAGTTGCTGGATCGCTTGGGAAACGCTCCCGCCGTCGAGAGGATCGGCGTTCTGGTCTCCCAAGATGACAAAGGTCTCGGGCGGGTCGATCGCAGCGCCATCCGGCAGCGCTTTGCGAAGGTATTCCGCGTTCGGACCCCCTGTGAGATAGTCCGCCCAGAGGCGGATCTCATCATGGTTACGCATGCCGTTGCGATGCTCCGGGCCGTCGAAAGCCGGGGGCGTCGGGTGGCTTGCAAGCAGATGGAGAACGTGCCCGTCGATGGAAATCGGCAGATCCCAATGGCTCTTTGAAGACAGCCGCAAGACGTTCAACGCCTCGGGAGAATACCAGGGCGATCCGTCGGGCTTGGTTGGCAAAAGAGCTCCGGGCATGTCTTTCCAAAGAAGCGTGCGAAACGGACGAGCTTCTTTCAGCGCGATTGGATACATCGAGTAGACGATCATCCCATATTGGCCGGGAAACTGACCGAACCCGATGGCGTCATTGCCATACCCCCGCGTGCCCGGTACCTTGACAACCTGACCATCGCCATCAAGGTCGGCACCACTGGGCACCCCCGTGTTCACCTCGGCGGTGTAGCGGTAGGGGTAAGTGATCGGCCGGGCTCCGTTTTGCCCGTTCGCCAGGTAATTGCGCTGAAATAACTCGCCACCTTTGTTCTCTGTATCGTAGTCAAATTCATTGATGAGGAGGAGATCGGGACGAACCCGCTGGATGACCTCAGCCACATTTTTCGCCTGAAGATTCGCGTCGTTGGAAAGGTCCCGTACAAGCGCTCCGGAATTCTCTCGATTCAGCGACGCGTTGAATGTTGCGATTCGGATCGCGCTGGTTGGCTTCAGATCGACTTGCGCGCACGTGGGACTTGGCAGCGCGAGCACGATGAGGACCAATGAAAAGAGAAAGGTTCTCATATCGATCATTCTCACAGTCAAGGTTTGAGCCATTGGACGAACCAGTCGAGCGCGGCTTTGTGGTGTTCTTCGGAAATGGCGTGTCCTACTCCCTTCGCGACCATGATTTTGAGGCGATCGCTGAAGTTTGCTTCCCTGAAGGCATTTTCGGCGGCCTGAAATGCGATTTTCGCGCCGCCGAGTGGGCAATTCAGATCCTTCTCGCCGTTCAGGATCAGGAGCGGGCGGCCTGCGAAAAGTCGGATCATGCTGGGACAATCAAATGGGCCGAGAATTCCAGGGATGACCTTGCTCCAGAGCGCCATGCAAACCCGCGCGTTGACCCGGTCGGCCATCAAGTCTTTGGCCGCGGCATCATGAGCGGCCTTGATGGTATTTGCCCGACCTTGCCAGGAGTCGTTTTCGAGGCTCCACTTGAAACTCTGGACACTGATGGCGGGAACCACCACGGCGACGCGATCATCGACCGCCGCCGCGAGCCAGGTCTCGATTCCGCCCATGCTGGAGCCGAACATGCCAATTCGCTTTGGGTCGACGTCACGTCGGGATTCGAGGAAGTCTACCGTCCGCCAGAGATCCCAGCAGGTGTCAAAGTAAAA
>JAYVYS010000021.1:0-2226 GCA_043784005.1 Isosphaeraceae bacterium | reverse complement strand
CCGGGGTGATCGTCCGTTCGCGCCTGCCGGCCTTCGGTTTTTTTAGGTCCCGAGCGGGATTAGCGGGGATCAGTCCCTTGCGGCAGCACCAATTGAGCCAGGTCTTGACGATCGTGATGGCCCCGCGCTTGGTGCTGTTCGACCATTCGTGGCCCTTCACCCATTCCACGATCGTTTCACCGCGGAGCGACTCGAGGTCAAGCTTGCCGATCCGGCTCGCCAGGTCCGCCAGTTTGATCTGGTATTGCTGGAAAGCTCCGGCCGAGATTGTGTCGTGCGTGGCCGACAGAAATTCGTCGATCGCCACCCCGACGACGATCACCTTGCGCTGAACTGCGAACCCGGCCCGGCCCATCTCGCGGTGATAGACTTCCCACGCCTCGTCCTGGGCCTCACGCCCTTTGGCGAGGGTGATCTGCCGTTTACCGATCTGGACGCACCAGGTGTCACGCTGGGCTCTGTAATACGGTAGCGGGTGTTTCTTCATGGCCGGGAGGATAGCCAAAGTCGGGGTTTGGTCAAGGCGGTCTCTGACCAGACTCTGACCAGAGCTGTTTTCCGATCCTCCTGATTCGCCGCAAGTCCTTTGGTATCAAGTGTGCCCGGCTGGGCTCGAACCAGCAAACCTCTAGCTTCGGAGGCTAGCGCTCTATCCAATTGAGCTACGGGCACTTCTCTATCGCATCTCAATGAATCTCTAGGTGATTGTCAAGAGGCCAGGCGAATGAGCAGAGGGTGAGAGTCGTCAGAAGAACGGGGCGAAAGGTAGGTTAAATCGTTTGATGTTTCAGTCTTGATCCGGCTCGGTTTTCCTGAGATTGACCGTCCAAACCGTCCCTGGCCTGGTTCGATCGATACAACCTGAGAAGGGGAACTGAGATGTCGAGATCTCGTCTGATCCGGACCCTGCTTTTCGTCGGGGTCTTCGGGTCTGGGAGTTTGGCCGGGGGGCAGAGCGTCGTACCTGGGGGTTGGGACGCGCAGATGGGTTGGCAAGCATTTACACTCGTTGGATACAGCGGCGCCTCGGGAGTCTTCGCGGAGGGTTCCCCGCTCTTCAGCTTGTCGATGACCGCTGGCATGAGTGTCGTGTTACCATATGGCCGATCTTTCTATCCCGCCGGAGGACCAGGCCATGAATTTCAGGCTGTGAACAGCCTCATTCCTCTATCGCAGACGATTCGGCGGCAAACCCGGAGGCGCGGGGGACGTTGAGTGCGGAAAATGGGCAAAAGGGGCGAAGTGTGAATCGGTTCTTGCAAGCTCTGAGCCATCAAAAGCCGCCCCTCGTGATCGCGCATCGAGGCGACTGCTCCCATGCTCCCGAAAACACGATTGAAGCCGCAATTCTTGGCTTCGAAGCAGGCGCCGAAGCGTGGGAACTCGACGTTCAGCTCACGCGAGACGGCGTACCCATGGCGATTCATGATGAATCCTTGACGCGCACGACCGACGTCTCGGTCCGTTTCAAGAACGACCCACGCTCCCGGGACGGCTGTCGATTGTCGGATTTCGACTTCGATGAAGTGCGTTCGCTCGACGCAGGATCATGGTTCGTCTCGACTTTGAAGGGTTGTCGAGGGTCCGTCGATTTCGAGACCAGAGAGGAACTCGGGGAGAAAGCATTCTCGCTCTACAATTCCGGGGCGGTTCGAATCCCAAGTCTTCGCGAATGCCTGGAACTTACCAGGCGGCTGGATTGGCTCGTGAATGTGGAGCTCAAGACGTTTCCAAATACGGACTCCCGGCTTCTCCCGGCGGTTATAGAGATCATCTTGGAGCTCGGAGTCGCGGAGCGTGTCCTGATCTCGTCTTTCGATCACGCCGACGTCGCTCATTCGGCAGCGCTTGAATTGCCGATCGCGACCGGAGTGTTGACGATGAGCCCCTTGTTTCGTCCCGCGGATTATATACGCGGGATTGTTGGAGCAGATTGTTATCATGCGTCGAGTTCATCGCTGGGCGTTGATTCCGATCATTATCGGACGCATCCGAGCCCGAGCCGATTACGCATGGACGACTTAGAAGCGCTGAAAGCAGCGAACGTACCCGTACTTGTCTACACGGTCAACGACGCGCGACAGGGTGGAATCGCCGACAATCTTTGGCGCGCCGGAGTGTGCGGCCTCTTCACGGATCGACCAGGTGACATGCGAAGGCTCGTGGGATCCAGAGATCGAAACCGGGTTGATTCGTGACCGTTACGGATAAGTCGTCTCGAGAGGC
>JAYVYS010000020.1:0-12379 GCA_043784005.1 Isosphaeraceae bacterium | reverse complement strand
GCGACAGCCTCGTCATGAAACGCCGCAGTTGTGGCTGGAACGAAAACTTCCTTCTGGAAGTCCTTACCGGAACAGTGCTTTAGTGAGCGCTGGCCCTGGTCCCGCATGGTCTTGGTGAAAGACGCGAAGGCGAGCGCGTCGGCGAAGAGTCGGCCATTGACGTAAGGGAAAATGGCGAGGGCTTCGTTCAGGCCCGTCGAGCGACGGTCCAAAGGCGTATTGAGAACGTGGAAAAGTTCGTTCAGCCGCGCGCCTAGGTCGGAACCGTTCTCGCGGGTATGGTCACGCAGGAACGACGAAAAGGCGTTTGGCTCGAAGACATTCGTATGCTGCGCGAAGAGGCAGAAGAGGATACGAACGAGCAATTTCTGCAGGTCGGTGCCGGTAAAGCCGCCCACCTTCAGCTCGTCGTGAAGCTCGCACATGAGGTCGTAGGCTTTTCCATTGGCCGGGTCTTCAGGAACGATGCGGAGCGTGCGTTCGCCTTTGATAAAGGCGAAGTGCCGGACGAACTTGGGTAATTCCGCCAGCGGAAGGGTGGTCACCGTGTAGTGCATGCCGGCGAATATCGGCAAATCTTGCTGTTCTTCGGGCTCCAGGTCATAAAGGGCGAAGCGCAAAAAGTCGGAGACGATCACGAAGCGAGGGACTTCCTCGTTGCGGCCGTCACGAACCAGGTCTTGAATGTAATCGAAGGACTGGGACTCGGCATGCGCGCCAGAGACTTCCCGGCGCTCTTGTGCTCGACGAGCAGGGTGCCTCACCAGAGGAGATCAATGTAGCTATATTTGCCGTGTAGATTTTTTACCGGAACCTTGAACGAGGCGACTGTGCGACGCTCCTTGCCGAAGACGTGGAAGAATGCGTTCCAGAAGGTCTGCTTTCCGCCGGCTTCGCTTCTCTCGTCGCCGAATGCGCGGGAGAACGCAATCGCTCGATCCCTGACTTCGTTCCAACTGAGGTTGATCATGGTCGGAATTTACCTTGTCTTTGCTTGCCGGGCAATTGCAGCGTGCATGCTTACACTTCGAAAGCGTGTTCCATTGAGCCATGGCTCGCGGGCGCGTTTGCGAAACGTCCTTCTTGACTCTCGAAGCCGCAGGCGAGGTTTGTCTCATCGTGAGGGCGCGTTGTTCCGCCGTCTTCAATCAGATACCATGATCGGCCATCGGCTTTACGGCGGTGTTCGTGGATCATCGGAGATTTGAGAATGGACTTCGGAGTGACGCCGGAAGGGACCCCGGTCGAGTTGTTCGTCCTCGCGAACGGCAGGATGACAGTCAAGGTCATCACCTATGGCGCGATCGTTACCGAGATTCATGTTCCGGATCGGAACGGAGAGTCGGCGGATGTGGTTCTCGGGTTCGACGGGATGGCGGGATATCTCTCTCCGCAACCCTATTTCGGTGCGACCGTCGGGCGGGTCGCCAACCGGATCGCGGGGGGGCGGTTTACTCTGGATGGACACGATTTCAGCCTCGCCGTCAACCACGAATCGAACTCCCTCCACGGTGGTTTGAAAGGCTTCGATAAGGTCGTCTGGAAGGCCGAGGAGGCCTCAGTGCCGGGCGGAGCGGCGGTGAAGTTGACCTACCTCAGCAAGGATGGAGAGGAGGGCTACCCGGGCAACCTTTCGGTGACCCTGACCTACACGCTCACCGCCGATAATGCGCTAAGGATGGATTACTTAGCCTCGACCGACAAGCCCACGCCGGTCAATCTCACCAACCATAGCTACTTCAATCTCGCCGGACCCGCCTCGGGGACGATCCTCGGGCATGAATTGCAGCTCGCCGCCGATACGTATACTCCCGTTGATAAAACGTTGATCCCGACCGGTGAGCTTCGCTCGGTCTTGGGAACCCCTCTCGATTTCACGAATCCGAGCGCGATCGGTTCCCGGATTGATCAGATGCCGGGCGAGCCGGGTGGCTACGACCACAATTATGTCTTGCGTCAGGGGACTCGAGGCAAGACCCCCGCGGCCCGTGTGCGCGATCCCGAGAGCGGCCGGACGATGGAAGTTTTCACCACCGAACCGGGATTGCAGCTCTACACCAGTAACTTTTTAGACGGGAAGCTCAGGGGCAAACTTGGGGTGTGCTACGGAAAGCAGCAGGCGTTCTGCATGGAAGCCCAGCATTTTCCCGACTCGGTCCATCGCGCCGGCTTTCCCTCGATCATTCTTCGGCCCGGATCGCAGTACACCCAGACGACGAGTTACAAATTCTCCGCGTCGTGAGCTTAGAGCCCGTGACATCCGTTGTCGCCTCGGGCTGTTTTATTCTCCGAAACGCGAACAAATAGGCGGATCGGAAGGACGAAATTCGAGATCGCGAGATCCGAAAATCGACATACCGGTTTCAGACCTCTGTTTTTCGTCACGAGTCTCGACTGTCGAATTTTGTCCTTTCGCCTTGCGTATGGAAAAGGAAACGGCCCCGGGATGTCGCCGATCGGACATGGTAAGCGGGGCCTTCTGCGATTAGAATTCTCTGCTTCGCGGCCACGAAGGACGTGCGCCCGCCACGCATCCCATTCCTTTTGACAAGTCGAGTTGTCGATGAAAGCCGTTGCCGTCCTTCCTGGTAAGGCACAAAGCGTCCACCTCCGGGACGTCCCGGCCCCGAAACTGACCGACCAGCCTCACCCCCATGTTTGCGCGATCCCCGATGGGCGTGCCGTCCTCGTGAGGGTGCTGCAAGTCGGGGTCGACGCCACCGACCGTGAGATCAACGAGGCGCTCTATGGTAACGCTCCTCCAGGAGGCGAACACCTCGTCATCGGGCACGAATGTTTCGGTCAGGTCATCGAGGTCGGAGAAAAGGTGAAGGACGTCGAGCCCGGAGACTTTGTCTCTTGTACGGTCCGGAGGCCGGGTGGCTCGTTGTTCGACAAGATCGGGCGCAATGACATCACCAGCGAAGAGGTTTACTACGAGCGCGGAATCAACCTCTGCCACGGTTATCTCACCGAGTTTTTTGTCGACGACGCCGAGTATGTGGTCAAAGTTCCGCGGAACCTCAAACACCTCGGCGTGCTTGCCGAGCCCGCGAGCGTTTGTGCGAAGGCGATCGAGCAGGCCTACCTGGCCCAGCAGCGGCTCCAGGTCTGGAATCCGAAGCGCGCGTTCGTGCTCGGAGCCGGTCAGATCGGTCTGCTCGCGACGTTGATGCTGAAGCTTCGCGGCGTCGAAGTTTACACCCTCGCCACCAAGCCGGGTCCGCACCTCAAGTCAGAGATCGTCAAAGCCTATGGGGCCACTTATGTGAGCACCAAACAACAGTCGCTGGCGGATCTGGCCAAAGCGGTCGGCAAGCCGGACCTGATCTTCGAGGCCACCGGCAACGCCGAGGTCTGTTTTCGATCGATGGAAGTGCTTGCCCACAACGGTGCCCTGATCTGGACGAGCATCACGGGTGGAAAGCACGAAGTGACCGTCGACGCGGCGAAGATCAATCTGGAATGGGTCCTCGGCAACAAGCTGCTAGTGTCAAGCGTCAATGGAAACCGTCGCCACTTTGAGCTTGGGCTTCAAGCGTTGTCACACGGCGAATTGACCTATCCGGGCGTGACCGAACGCATCCTGACCCATCCGGTCGCGGGTCTGGAACGCTATGCCGAGATGATGCGGTTGCTGGAAGAGAATGAGGCTCTCAAAGTTTTCATCAACGTCGCCGAGTGACGGCCATCGCATCGAGAAAGTCCGACTGTACGCAACTAGGGAGATGTTCATGAGTGGTCTGAATGTGCGAAAAGATGCGTGCGAACTGGATTTCCTTTCACTCGGGGCGCTTATCCATCGCCTTGATCCAGGCGCGATCCCGTTTCGGAAGGCGCGAAACGTCGAGATCCACGTGTCGGGCGGAGAGTACAATGTCGCTGCGGGGCTCTCGGATTGCTTCGGTCTCAAGACCGGCGTGGCGACCGCGATGGTCAAGTACCCCATTGGCGAACTCGTCCAGTCCCGTGTGCAAGAGACCGGTGTCAAGCCGTTCTATAAGTGGTACGATCACGATGGCGTTCGCGGTCCCAATATCGCGACGGTCTTCAGTGATCGCGGCCACGGCGTCCGCGCGCCGGTGGTCTTCTACAACCGAGCCAATGAGGCGGGCGCGCTTCTCAAGCCGGGCGATTTTGACTGGGCAGCGATCTTCGCCAAAGGGGTCCGCTGGTTTCATTCGGGAGGTATCTTCGCCTCGCTCTCGGAGACCACGTCGGAGTTGATCCTGGAAGGGATGAAAGCCGCCAAAGCCACCGGCGCGATCACCTCGTTCGACCTGAATTACCGAGCGAAGTTGTGGGCATCCGTCGGCGGGCCGGAAAAGGGCCAACAAGTGATGAGACGCATCGCCGGTGGCCTCGACGCGCTGGTCGGGAACGAGGAGGACATTCAAAAGGGGCTGGGAATTTCAGGCCCCGAGGTCACGTCGAAGTCGAAACTCAATCCCTCCACCTTTTTCGGGCTCATTGAGCAAGTTGTCGAGCAGTTCCCGAACATCAAAATGGTCGCGACGACGTTGCGCGAAGTTCACTCCACGAACCGCCACGACTGGGCGGCCGTGCTCTGGCTCGACGGCAAACGCTACGTCAGCCCCACTTGCCAACTCGACGTGGTTGACCGGATCGGCGGCGGCGACGGATTCGCAGGCGGCCTGATCTACGGCCTGATCTCGGGGCGATCCCCCGAAGAGGCACTTCGGCTCGGCTGGGCGCACGGAGCATTGCTCACCACCTTCCCGGGCGACGTCACCATGGCGAGGCTGGAAGAAGTCGAGGCCCTTGCTAAAGGCGGAACGGCGCGCGTGCAGCGATGATTCAACCGTCGGCGGACCTCGCGTTACGTCGGGGTCCGCCTCCATTTTTTAATACCGGAAATGCATGACCGATTAGACGACGACCGATCTCCGAGCGGCGGTTCCGGCTCTTCGGCCATCAATCACTGCTTAACCGCCAGGGTTTCGCTTGGGTTTGCATCGCGCCACGCTCGATCGATCGGATTTGGGCGAGATAGGCATCGGTGTCGAGCTTACGTCTGATCCCGTCGTAGCTCATCGAGCGAATCGTGCCGTAAACAGGCCGCTCCGGCCACGGGCGATCATGCTTCCCGCCGATGGCCCAGGCGACCCCCGTGTAACCGTTGGGGTCGCGACCATCCATCTCATAGCGGTCATTCAGGTCGAGTGCGATGTCAAAAGCCGTGGCGGCGTCCGGGGACCACTCAAGGATCTTCTTGGCCCAATACATTCTCAAATAATTATGCATTCGGCCAGTGAGAACCATCTCTTTCTGGGCGGCATTCCAGATCGGGTCGTGGGTCTCGGCCGCCTCGAATTCTGAGGCGGAGTAGAGAAATTGCCGTTTGTCGTCGGCATGCTTGGCCAGGGTTTCTCGCGCCCAGCGCGGGCAGCCCTCAAAGCGATCGTAGTCGGGATTTCTCGCGACAAAATTGATCGCGACCTCGCGACGGACAATCAGTTCCTCAAGGAACGAATCCACATCCGCCTTGGGCAAATCGCTCGCGATTGCGGCCAACGCCATCGTGACGGGACTGATATGACCGAAATGAAGATGCGCCGAGAGTTCGGTCGTCCGGTAGGGCGTGGGCTGATTGCGTTCGGTAGCGTAGCCGGAAAGGCGTTCGGAGATGAACCGATCCAGTCGCTTTCGTGCCTCGATCGGCCCTCCTCGATAATCCTCGACCTCGCCAACGCCCCCGACCTTCAATACCTCCATCAAGGCGTCCGGCTCGACCACTTGACCTTTCGGCAAAGGAACCCGGTCCCATCCGACTTCCGTCTTCGGGTTTGGAATCGGTTTCAGATATTCATCCCAGACTTTGTGGATTTTTGGACGGATCGTGCGCGCCGCATACTCCTCGCGCGCGAAGAGGGACGACGGAACGACGACATCGGCGTCCACTAACACCAAAGGGACGTCCAGTTTGTTGGCGAGTGACTCGCGCCAGAGCCGTCCCACACGAACCGGGTTCTCATCACCGACAACGACGACAGCGCGAGTCTCGCCGGCTATCTTCGCGACAATTTCATCAGGGCTGCCGATCCGGACCACCAACGGCACCCCCCTCGACTTGAGGTCGTCTCGTGTTTCTACTAGGCCTTCGACGAGGAACCGATAATGGCGACGCTGAGCACCGGGATAATTCGCGGTCAATCCAAAAACGGCCAGCAAGGGCAGGCGTAACTCGTTCGCGAGTTCAATGGCTAGGTTGAGCGCGGGATTGTCCAGTCCCCTTTGGCTACGTTGCATCCAGTAAAGGACACAATTTCCTTCACCGCCGATCGACGCATCGTTTAACACACGATAGCGCGGATTCTTAACGATTTGCGACGATAGGTTCATGATGAAACGATTCCTCTAAACGCAAACGAGCTTTGTAGGCCATTCGTGTTGATCGGGAAGGGCTGAAATGGGATCGAACATCAATGAAAAGCAACATATCAAACAAGCCATTGAATCCTACGTCCTCGCTAGCTTCGCTAATTTCCCCTCGTCGATCCGGTCGTCGATTGAAATCGTCCCGAGTTTGAGGCAGTTTTGCACTGAGGGACAGCAAACCCCGGGTTGAAAACCAAGAAATGGGAAGACCGATGGGGGCTTCCATGAGAAACTTCGCACGTCTGACCGTTAGACCGATCTCTGTTTTTAAGCGCAATGAAAGTCACGAGAAACGACGAATTTCGGAGTTCCCGATCGACGGCCTCGCCATCCCGTTTCCCGGTAACTCAAAGAAATTCCGACGATTTGGCCTGTGAATTGCTTTTGGACCTCGACGAAGTTTGCGACCTTGCGGGAAGTAACAGTACTCGAAACCGCGAGACCGTTTGAACAACCCACCTTGATTGCGGACGGCCACGAGGTCAACGACCACAGACGCCGCCGCCCCTGCCGAGTTCTCCCTCTCTCCCCTCGCGATCGACCCGACAGGTCGGCAACGCGACGTAAGCCGCACTCTCCGCGGTAGGTTCACTTCAGTCGAACCAAACTCACGCTAAACCACGACTGAATGAAATCTTAATTCGGTTTTGAACAATGATGTCTTCGCGAAGCTCACGCCCGCGTTCGGCCAAGCTTCGAGACTTATCCCCAGGACTAATTTATGCGATTCTCTTTGACTTCGCTTGTTCGGTTGATCGGATTCACTGCCCTCTGCTCCTCGGCACTCGCGATTGGTGTCTCGCGGGTCATCCCTCATACCAACGGGGAGCGAACGTCGGGACAATCGCGCTATGTCGGCCTGAACGGAGTCTGCTTTTACCCTCCCCGGACGCGGGACTATTTGCTCGATACCGAAACGGGAAAAACCGTGGAGGCCAAGTTGGGAACGACGTTTTCGGTCGACTTCGCGTGCAGTGCCCCGTGGCGACAAAAGGGAGGCAGTGTCCCTGTCGTCGGTCGGATGATCTTAAGCTCCGGGATGGCGCGAGAACGACTCTGCGATGGTTCGGGGCTCGGCGTGGTTGCTCTCGAAACGGGCGAATTGTTGAATGAGTTCGACATGGAACAAGGCCCGGTGATCTCCGGCAGACCGTGCTGGATACCGGGGACCAGCGATCGGATCATCTACCCGGCCGGTGACGGAAACCTCTACGTCAGAGACCTCTATGAAGACAACACCGAGGGGAGCGCTGGACGCGCTGAGAATGCGAGGACGAATTCCTCGCGTTTCGCTCACCCCCTGGTCTGGCAATGCGAGCGTCCGATTGAAGGCCCGTTCCACTTGAGTGACCCAATCCTCCCGATCAATCCCGAGTTCGGCGGTCGGATGATCGTCACGTTGACACCCACCCGATCCCTTGGAAAGAAACAGAGTTCTCATCCCTCCGAACTCTGGAGTCTGAAGTTTGACCGGGAAACGCTTGGCATTCTCGAAGCGACGCGCCTGACCGAGCCGGAGCTTGCGAACGATCGCGTTGATGAGCGACTGGCGAATCTCACGGTCAGTTCCGAGGGTCAACCCGTGATCGCTTTTCTCAAACGGACAAAAGGCGAGCAGCCTTGGCGTTTGAAATTCGCGACCGTCTCGATCGATGTGAAGACCGGCCGACTTAGCACAAAGCGGGCGGACGAGATGGAACTCTCCAAAGATCACGCGGTGACCATCCCCTGCTTCTCACCCGACGGTCGATGGATCTACGCCATCTCACGCTGCTCCAAACCCTCCGAGTCCGTCACGAAGATTGCACTGAACGAGGCTGTGGCGACAGGCTCCGGCACCGGCGGACAACTCCTGAGCGCACGCGGTCCGATCAAAAGGCCGATTCGCTGAGTTCTGGCTCTCCCGCTCTCCCATTAGCTGAGGATTTGGCTTGAAATCGTAGGCTACTCAGTGAGACGAAAACCGGATTGAGTGAAACGTCAATGCTAAAAAACGACGGGTTCGCGTCTGAATTTCGTAGGGTACGCTGTTGCGGAGCGTGTGCTGGGTTACTTTACGACACGCCGCAATCGCGACCTCCACATGTCCCGTGGATTCCGTTTTGACGGGGCGCGATCGCGTTACGCGTTTATCGAGTTTCATTCTGGTCGGGAACCGTTTTTTGCGGATGAACGGTTCCTGGCCTCTGGTGCCCCGGAATTCAATGAAAATAATAATCTAATACTCGTATCATAATACGTAATTGAAGATAGTCGTCTTAATGATTGCAAAAGCCGTACAAAGTCTTCGGCATTGAGGCCTTGGTGAGAAGGGGGGCCAACAGGTAAAATGAAACTCGAAGAAACTCGAGCGAAATAGATCTCTGTAAAATCAATTAAATGTTGATTTGTTTCGCGCATTTATAACAACAAGCGTTTAAATTATGAAAAAGTCTTCATCAAATCTCATCGCCGCACTTTATACAAAAGAAGTCATCATCGCCGCGATCGCACTAGCGGCCATCACAGTTCACGTCATTCTGCGATTCGGCATTGAGAAGTCCGGAACTGTGTTCGGCATCCCCTCGCAGGCGATTCCCCTCCTGGTATCGTTGACGTGCGGGATACCTCTTGTGTTCGGGCTGGTGATCCGGCTGTCACGAAGGGAGTTCAGCTCCGACCTTCTCGCGGGGATTTCCATCGTCACATCGGCGATCCTCGGAGAATATCTTGCGGGGACGCTTGTCGTACTTATGCTCTCCGGCGGGCAGGCGTTGGAATATTATGCCGTGCGGAGGGCATCCTTCGCGTTGGAAGCACTCGCGCGACGAATGCCGTCTCTCGCTCATCGCAAGATGGACAGCGTGATCGGCGATGTGCCTCTTTCCGATGTCACGGTTGGCGATGCGCTGGTAGTCTTCCCGCATGAGACCTGCCCGGTCGATGGTGTCGTTCTCGAAGGCCGCAGCACCATGAACGAATCGTATTTGACGGGCGAACCCTATCTCTTGCCCAAAGCCACAGGGTCGGCGGTGCTTTCCGGAGCCATTAACGGCGATGGGGCTTTGACCATTCAGGCGGAAAAAACCGCCGTCGATTCGCGCTATGCGAAAATCATGGTAGTCATGCGCGAATCGGAACAGAAGCGACCCCAATTGCGGCGGCTTGGCGATCAGATCGGTGCGGTGTACACGCCACTTGCCATCGTCGTCGCCCTGGTGGCCTGGGCATTGAGCGGAGACGTTTTGCGATTTTTAGGCGTTTTGGTGGTCGCGACGCCATGCCCGTTGTTGATTGCCATTCCGATCGCGATCATTGGTTCAATATCTCTCGCGGCGCGTCGAGGCATCATCATCAAAGATCCGGCGGTCCTGGAGAAGATCGATACCTGTCGCATCGCCATCTTCGACAAGACAGGAACGCTCACCTACGGGCAGCCGAAGTTGACTGAGGTACTTCCTGCCGTTGGTTTCACTAGGGAAGAGACCCTCTCGGCCGTGGCTAGCCTCGAACGTTATTCACGCCATCCTCTCGCCTCCGCGATGATCGACGCCGCTACCGAGGCGAAGCTGTCCCTTGATGAGGCCGGCGAGGTAAGTGAACGACCGGGAGAGGGGCTGCGTGGGTTCACCCGTGGACGGACCGTTCAGGTGACCAGCCGGAAGAAGCTGGCCGCCCAATTCCCGGCAGTCGTCTCGTCACTCCCACCGCTTGTGGGCGGATTGGAGTGCGTCGTACTTATTGACGGCAGATACGCGGCCACATTCAGGTTCCGCGACGAGCCTCGAGCGGAAGGAAAATCGTTCGTCCGGCACCTCAAGCCCCAGCACGGCTTTGAACGCGTGCTGCTCGTCTCGGGCGATCGCGAAACCGAGGTACGTTACCTTGCCGAAAAGGTCGGTATCACCGAGGTTTACGCGAGCCAAAGCCCCGAACAAAAGTTGGCACTCGTACGAGCGGAGACTCAACACGTCAATTCGGTCTTTATGGGCGATGGGATCAATGATGCACCCGCACTTACGGCCGCGACCGTGGGGATCGCATTCGGGCAGGGGAGTGATGTCACGGCGGAGGCCGCCGGCGCGGTCATTCTGGATAGCTCTTTGGAGAGGGTAGATGAACTTTTTCACATCGGGCGACGGATGCGGTCGATTGCTTTGCAGAGTGCTATTGGCGGCATGGGTTTGAGTCTGATCGGCATGGGTGTCGCCGCGGCGGGCTACCTGCCGCCGGTCGCTGGCGCGATCACGCAAGAAGTCATTGATGTCCTTGCGGTTTTGAATGCCTTACGAGCATCCATCACTCCCAAAACGCTCACGGACTACGAGCAGCGATTAGTGCCGGACAAGTTTTGAGAAATCAAAGGAGTCAAATCCGAATGGCATCCGGTGAAGGAAGAACCGAAATATGAAAATACTTCCGGAAGTTGATTCGATTCCGGCCTGTTACTAAGGACTTTGGTCCGACCCGCCCGTATGATACCTGCTCTCCCCGCAAGTACGGCTCCGTAACGAAGAAGACGGGTGGCGGGGAGTCATACCGGGGTGGACTGATGACGCAAACCCGACGTAAGCTGCCAGCCCCACTGCTCTTTACCCTGGGGATCGTGGCGCTCACGCTTTCCGGACTGCTGATCGGACTGGAACCGATCGGTGCCGACCCGGACAACATGTACCGGCCGATCAAGTCCGAACTTTCCCGGGCGCTCAGTGAGAAAACGCTGCCACTCTGGAGCGATCGGCTCGGCATTGGCATTCCTCTCGCCGCGGAGAGCCACGTCGCCGCGTTCTATCCACCGAACTGGCTCCTCTACGGATGTCTCGGGGTTTCCTCCGCCTACCGGATGGCGATCTGGTTTCACTTCCTGGCCCTTGCCGCCGCGATGTACGCCTACGGAAGGACGCTCAGCCTGACCTCCTGGGGAGCCGCCCTCTCCGCGCTTTCCTTCACGTTCAGCGGTTTTCAGGCGAGTCACATCTGTCACGAACCTTTTTATAACCTGATGCCTTACCTTCCCCTGTCGCTGATGTTCGCCGAGCGCTACTTGAAGGACGGGCGGCCGGGCTGGCTCGCGGGGATCGCGCTGGCGGTCGGAATTCAGATCACTCTGGGCCACTTTCAGATTCAATTCTGGACGGCGTGTCTTGTGGTCATGACGGGCCTCTGGCGAGCCTCAAAAAAGCAGGCCTCCTGGCGGCGAGCCGCGGGCCTCATCGCCGCCGTGACGTGGGCGGGTGCGATTGCGGCGATTCAACTCGGCCTGACCTGGGAGCTTACAAGAATCGCGGGCTTCGATCGCGCAATCGTCACCCTGATCTTTTATGCGTTCCCCTCGTCTCACCTGGCCCAACTCGCCTTTCCTCAATTGTTCATGGGATTCTCACCTCTGGCTTCCTCGAAGTACTGGCGAGGGTTCGAGTCGCTTCCGGACGAGGCCACGCTTTATGTCGGTACGATAACCCTGATCTTTGCGTTTTGCGGATATTTCGCCAGGCGCGATCGTTCGCTGGCGTTATGGAGATGGATTGTTCCGACCGGGTTGGTGCTCGCGACTATGCCCTTTTGGTGGCTGGATGGATATCTCATGATTCTTAAGATCCCGGGATTTAATCTCTTCCGAGCCCCGGGACGCTACACGTTGCTCACGACCATAGGGCTCTGCTTGTTAGCGGGACGAGGGTTCGAACTCACGTTATCGTCACGACGATTCTGGTTGGGGTTTTCGTTGGCGACCTTTTTCGCCGCCGCCGCGATGGCATGGTCGATTTACTGGTCGTCGCGACCTAAAATCCTTGAGGGTCTCGGATCGAATCCAAGGATTTTCTACCTTCTCTCCGGCGCATTGATATGGATCGTCGCGCTCTTCCTCGCCTGGGCATGGCGAAGCGGGCGGATTGCGCCGTGGGTTCCGGTCGCTTTCGTCGCATTCGAGCTTGCCTACCTCTTTTACCACGGGTCCACTACGAACCAGCCAACCCCAAGAGACTGCTTTTCAACACCC
>JAYVYS010000019.1:0-7661 GCA_043784005.1 Isosphaeraceae bacterium | reverse complement strand
CACACCAAGACAACGCGACGAAAACTTCGCGCGTTAGGCATCAAGCTTACCGAAATCCCCTACTGCACATGGGGGCCGACTTAGCGCTGTAGTATTAGGGTGCGTCGAAATGAAGTCGGCGTCGGGTGTCGGCCCGATGATTGTGAGGACCTCTCTCATCATGTTCGTTGTTGCCGGATAGTTCGGGTCTCGCGTATCGGGATCGAGGATCGCGATCTTGTTGATGCCCGTGCCACCGATTCCAGCATAGTCGTTATACTTTGTCATGAGCAAATATGACGACGTTCCGAGATAGCTGGGGACCAACGCGGCCGGTACAACCGAGGCGGTGTCGTCCCAACCGAAGAAGCCGGAAGGCTTGGATTGCAACAGGTCTCCGGAGAAATGCAAGAGCCAGCCGCGATCATGGTTGGAGCCGAAACTGTGCTCGAGGACACCGAAATAGACGTCGCCATCGGGACCGACGGTCGGAGTCGCCGAACTGTCTCCAGTGATCGTGGACGGCTGACCTCCGAAGGCTGTACCGGCCGGGTCAAGCAGTTGAGCTCTGGCGACGTATGTCAGGTCGGCGGTTTTGAGTTCGAGGAGTTCGCCGGACCCGGAATCCGTGAGGGCGATATAAAGATGCGCGCCATCGTTGCTGATCGCGGGGGCACAATTCAACGCCACCTGATTGAATTTGGCGACCAGTGAGACCGTAGTCGCCGCGACAAATTTACCAGTACCATCCGGGGCGATCCGAGCGATCCCACTGCTAAGGTTCGCGGCGTTCGTACCCGAAACGACATATCCAAAGTAGATATTTCCGACAGCGTCGGCCGTGAGCGGCGTGTTGATTGCGATATTCGCGTTTTTGTTGGCCACGTCGATATTGTACTGGGCCAGTCCGTAGAACGCGAACCTTCCGGTGACAGGTGAACCGTCCAGGTTTTTCGAGGGAGAATCCGGATTATCGATGTACTCGACTGTTCCGTCCGCGCCAGCGAAATAGAGGCGGGTAAGCGGATTCGTTCCCGGAATATTTGCAAGTGTTGACGAGAATGGAGGTGTCCAGTCATGCGTGGGTAATGAATAATCGCTGACCTTCGCCCAAAGTTGAGCCCCACTCCCTCCTTGCAGCGCGTTGACCTGAAAAACTCCACCACTCAACGTGATGGGCACGATCACAGTGTTCGAATTCGTCACCAAGGGGGAGCCATAGTGTGCGAGGATGTCGCCCCCCGCGGTCTTCGACGCCTGATCGATCGTCGCCTGCCAGCGAATCGTCTGTAACGGCTGCGCGGCGACCGACGTCTGCGCCGTATGCTGGGCGTCGCCTGCATAACCAAGCCAGCCACCGGCCATGAGACATCGTTCCTCAAGCCGGATCACTTCGGGAACCATGCGAAGCATCCCACGACGATGACGAATTTTGGATCCCGGTTTCAAAGCGCTTCTCGTGGCAAAATTCCCATTCAGCGACAGGTGTTGGAACCTCTGGCAGGCAAATACAAAGGTTCACAAATAAGGGGAGAGGGGAGAGAAGCGAGCCAGCCAAAAGCAGCCAGTTGAGCCGGTTCCATCGACAAGAGCTGGACACATCGTGTTGCGAGTTGATCTTTCGCCAGAATCCGTTCTCATTTCGATCCAAGAAGGCCTCGCGAAACAAGCCGAGCAGACGATTGAGAATAAATTGCACACTTGTTCCGACGTAAACGAGTCGAGGTGTACGTTCTCATTCATTCCGCGACACCACATCCTCTATCAATATCAATCCAAACCCGCCACCGCAAGACGCGATCCCGCCCATCCGCGTGCGTTGAGTGATCGGGCAATGAAAATCGGTGACATGAGGGAAACGGCGAACATCGCGAAATTTCGAGTCGTCGCTCATCATCCCGCCGACGAGCCTTTAATTTCTCGTTGATACGGCCCGAAGGGGGTCGCGGCGAACAGGCACGTAGGTGCTGAACCACACCCTATTCAGTAATAGTGAGGCGGCCGACCAAACTCTTCGAGAAGCAATCCCGTCCACATCGACCCGATCATTGACGGTGTCCTAGAGTTCAACAAATTCACTCGCCGACGATACGGGGGGTTTCACCGATTGCATTGTGCCGAGTCGTCCAGATCTCGATCGTGCCGAACGAATGAAGACCGTCCCTGGCTACCTTAGCGCGGCCATTCATACGCTGAACATTTTGGGACACACGATCTGGCAAAGCGCCAGAAAGGCTACGGCAATGGTTGGCGTTAGATCCGAGGTTAACGCGCGTGCCTCGTCACTTCTCGCGCGGCACCAACAGGGGATTTATCGCCGGACGGACCATATCTTCATCGTCCTTTTGATCATGGAATGGCTCGCCGGGATCATGGTCGCGAACTTTCTTTCGCCGAGGTCGTGGGCCGGCATGGAAAGTCGGGTGCATATTCACCTCTGGGCTGCCATCGTGCTGGGCGGTGCGATAATCAGCTTCCCTGTCATCCTGGCGGTGCTGAGACCCGGCTCGAAAGCCTCGCGACACTCGCTCGCGATCGGCCAGATGCTCATCGGCGCTCTCCTGATCCATCTGACCGGGGGACGGATCGAGACCCATTTTCACATCTTTGGATCCCTGGCATTTCTGGCATTTTACCGTGACTGGCCGGTCCTTGTGACGGCTTCGGTCGTCGTCACTTTGGACCACTTTCTGAGAGGCGAATTCTGGACCCGTTCGATCTTCGGGACGGCATCGGCAAATCCGTTGAGGTGGCTCGAGCACGCAGGATGGGTGGTGTTCGAGGTCGTATTCTTGATCCCCTCCTGCCTGCGCAGCGTCCAAGAAATGAGCGAGATCGCACTTCGGCGCGCGGAGAACGACCTCGCTCGGGAGCGCGTCGAGGAGGAAGCGCGTCAAAGGACCAATGAGTTGCGCGCCAGCGAATCGGTCGTTCGCAGTTTCTTCGACAGTGCTCCGATGTTGATGGGGGTTGTTGAGATCAAGGAAGACGACATCATTTACGTCAGCGCCAACGCGGCGACGGCCGAATTCTTCGGGTTGCCCCCGGAAGCCATGAGTGAGGCTTCAGCACGCCAGCTCAAGGTTCCGCGAAGATATCGCAAGATCTGGATCGAGAAGTACCGTGAATCCGCGGCGACCGGTCGACCCGTGCACTTCGAATTTGCGTATCAACTCGCCGGAAACGACCAGTGCATGTCGGCGACCGTTAGCCATATTCAAGGAACGAGAGAGAGCCGGACTTGTTATTCGTACGTCGTGGAGGACGTCAGCGCGCGAAAACGAGCCGACGAGGGACAGGCCGCCCAGTACGCCGCGATGCGGACCCTGGCTACTTCGGCGACCCTCGAAGAGACCCTCCCCCGCCTGATGGAAGAAATTGGGACGAACCTGAGGCTGACAGTCGGTGAATACTGGTCTCTGGATGCGGAGGCTCGAGTCCTTCGCTATTCCGGCCTGTCTTGGGCCGCGCCCGGACCCTACAACGCGTTCCTGGGAGAATCGAATTCCATGACCTTCGCGTTCGGCGTTGGTCTCCCGGGGCGAATCTGGTCGAACTGCGGACCCATCTTGATCGAGAACCTCACGATGGACCCGGAGTTCGTTCGTTCCCGTTTAGCGGCGGAGTGTGGACTGCGAGGCGCTCTTGGATTTCCCGTCGTTAATGAACGGGGACTGCTTGGCGTCATGGTGTTCCTGAGTAGCGACACGTTGACGGTCGACGATTCGTTATTCCGCGTGATGTCGACCCTAGGACGGCAAATCGGCCTATTCATTGAGAACCGACACGCGGAGGAGGCACTGCGACGTAGCGAGGCCGAGGCCAGAAAACTCGCGATGGTCGCCGCGCGCACGGACAATGCCGTCGTGATCAGCGATGCCAGTGGTCGCGTTGAATGGGCGAACGAGGCCTTCAGTCGCCTCAGCGGCTATTCACTGGAAGAGGTTGCCGGCAAAACTCCCGGCTCATTCCTGCATGGTTCGGAGACGGACCCCGCGACTGTTGGATACATGCGCGACCAGATCCGCAGCGGCGAAGGGTTTAGGACCGAAGTCCTCAACTACGCGAAGGATGGCCGGAAATACTGGCTTGATCTGGAAGTCCGACCGGTGACAGACGCATCAGGTTTCCTCTCTCAGTTCATCGGCATCCAACGCGACGTGACAGAGCGACGAAGAACGAGCGAAGAACTCCTACGCGCGAAAGATGCCGCTGAGTCGGCCAGTCGGGCGAAGGGTGAATTCCTCGCCAACATGAGTCACGAGATTCGAACTCCAATGAATGGCATCCTTGGTATGACTGAACTCGCTCTTGAGACAGATGTCACGCCTCGCCAACGCGAGTATCTGAGCTTGGTCAAATCGTCTGCCGAAGCGCTTCTGACCGTAATCAACGACATCCTCGATTTCTCGAAAATCGAGGCCGGAAAACTTGAGCTTGACCCCGCCCCCTTCCGGCTTCGCGAGGCCTTGGAGGACACAGTTCGGACTTTGGCCTCTCGAGCCCACGGAAAAGGGTTGGAACTCGCTCTTCGGATCGCGCCCGACGTTCCCGACGCCCTTGTGGGGGACGTGGGGCGGTTACGGCAAGTCGTGGTCAACCTGATCGGGAACGCGATCAAATTCACAGAACGAGGGGAGGTTGTCCTCCAGGCCCAGCTCGTGGAGCAACCAGGAAGAATCTTTGATGGAGAGGTCGTCCTGGAATTCGCGGTCTCGGACACCGGTATCGGCATTCCCGCCGCCAAGCTGGGAAAAGTTTTCGAGCCGTTCGAGCAAGCCGACAATTCGACGACGCGACGCCATGGAGGAACCGGGCTGGGCCTGACGATCTCGACCAAGCTCGTGGCGTTAATGGGTGGCCAAATTCAAGCCGAAAGCCAGGTCGGCTCCGGTAGCAGGTTCTTCTTCACCACGGTGCTCGGAAGACTTCCTTTGGCCGAGGCATTCGTCGCGGATAAAAGAACCGCGGATCTGGAAAATTTACGAGTGCTGGTGGTCGACGACAACGCGACAAATCGCCGAATCCTCGAAGAAGTCCTGGCGGGTTGGGGGTCGAGGACTGAGTCTGCGGACAGCGGTGTTTCAGCGTTGAACGTTCTCCTGGCCGGCTCGTCTCGCCGCGATCCATTCGCCGCCGCTGTCCTTGACTTCATGATGCCCGAAATGGACGGATTGGAGCTAGCGCAACGGATCAAATCCCACCCGGAATTTGAGCAGATCGCCTTGATATTAATGACTTCCGACGGTCTGTCGGATTCCACCGCGCGCTACCGTGACATGGGGTTCTCGGCGTGTCTTTCCAAGCCGCTTCGTCAATCCGAACTTTACGACGCGCTGAGTGATGCAATCGGTTCGGCAACGGACCTGTCGGCTACGCGATGCCCAACGCGAGTCGATCTTGAGCGACGCGAGACCGAGGATACCGTTGTTGGATCAAATGGCGTAAAAGGACTACGAATCCTCCTCGCGGAAGACAATCCGGTCAACCAAAGAGTCGCCACGCTGATGCTTGAAGGGTTGCAACACCGAGTCACGGTCGTGGGCGACGGCAAGTTGGCAGTCGAAGCGCTCGAATCCGAGGTTTATGACGCAGTATTAATGGACGTGCAGATGCCGGTCATGGACGGCTTTGAGGCCGTGGTGGTCATTCGCGCCGCTTCCGATGATTCTCGGATGCGGATTCCTATCATCGCCCTGACGGCACACGCGATGAAGGGAGACCGTGAGCGATGCCTTGCCGCAGGCTTTGACGGATATCTTACGAAGCCGGTCCGGGCCGACGCGATCCGTGAGGAGCTGAAACGCCTCATCCCCGCTCAAGTTTGCGAAACAACTCCGTCGGCTTCTCAGCGAACTGCACTTTCCGGAATTTTATATATGCCAGCCGGCGGTGAAGCATCCCGGCAAATTCGTTAGTGGGGGAAGAGCGTCGCCCTTTTCAAGGGAGCCGCTTCAAGGCGAGATCTGCATCAAGAGTCGGGACGGAAGGTGCGAAAGTCTTGCTCCCCCGGCCTCTCCCACATGACACGCCCGCACTTCAGGCATTCGTAGAGCCGGCCTGTCAGGCGGACGAAAGCGGTCGGATCGCACTCCTCCGTCCTGGGTCCGGCCCAAGATTCGGTCAGCGCCTTGTAGTCGGCATCACGAACCGTGATCCATCCGTTATCGGGGATGGGCGACATGTCGTGGACGAAGCCGCTGGGGCACACCAGTTTCGGCATCGCACACCAGCCGCGTGATGGCATTCGAGTAGACGGAGGCCGGTCCGGTCGGGACGATGGCGGTTACCACACCAGCCTGACGACCCGAGCGGAGCCGGCCCCCGATGACATCCTCGCATCCGACACCCTCACCGTGCCAGTGGTTCTCCTGTCTCGCGACCGCCCTCGATCGCCGCTCCGCTCCCCGGCTTGCTCTCCTGCTCCTTGGCGCCATCCTGGCACGGGGGCGTCGGACCGTCACCACCTGGATCAGGGCGGCCAAGCTCAGCGACCAGTTCCGCCCCTGCTACACCGCCGTCGCCGCCGGCAAGCGGGCCGATCGCATCGCACGACGCCTGATGACCGAGGTGGTCCGGCCGCTGCTCAAGGGGGCCACGCGTCTGACCCTTGCCCTGGATGACACACCGACGAAGCGGTACGGGCCGCACGTCCAGGGGGCCGGCGTGCATCACAACCCGACCCCCGGGCCGGCCGGATCGCCCTACGTCTACGGCCATGTCTTCGTCGTCCTCGCGCTGCTCGTCACCCACAAGGCCTGGGGCACGGTCGCCCTGCCGTTGTTGGCCCGGCTCTATGTCCGCAAGGTGGACCTGCCGAGCATCGATCCGAAGCATCGGCCGGCGTTCCGCACCAAGCTGGAGCTGGCCGTCGAGCTGCTCCGATGGGTCAAGCCGTGGCTGGACCTGCTGAAGTTGCCGATCTGGGTGGTGGCCGACGGTGCCTATGCCACGAAGAACTTCCTCAAGCCGGCGATGTCGCTGGGGATGATCGTCGTCAGCCGGCTGCGCAAGGACGCGGCCCTGCGGACGGTGCCCGGGCCTCGGCCGGCTGGCAAGCGTGGCCGGCCGCGAACCTATGGCCCGGACGTGATCGACCTGGCCAAGCGGGCCGGCCAGCGGCGGGGATGGTCCTCCGAGACGCTCACCCTGTACGGGGTCGCCTCGGTCAAGAAATACAAGACGTTCCTGGCGACTTGGCAGCCGGTCGGTGGAGTGATCCGGGTGGTGCTGGTGGACGAGCCGAACGGCTGGCGGGCGTTCTTCTGCACCGACACCTCGGCGAGTGTCGCCGACATCCTGGGGATGGCAGCCGACCGCTTCAGCCTGGAGATCACCTTTCGCGAGTGCAAGCAGGTCGTCGGGGCCGGGCAGCAGCAGGTGCGGTTCTTGTGGGCCAACATCGGGGCGTTCCACATCTGCCTGTGGACGTTCACGCTGACCGCGGCATGGGCCTGGGGCCGGAAGGACGAGGAGTTGGTGGACCGTTCGGCCTCGCCTTGGGACAGCCCGACTCGTCGTCCGAGCCACGCGGACAAGAGACGAGCCTGGCGGCGAACGTTGCTGGGCGAGGAGATTCGAGCGGTTCTACGTCCCGGGGTCACGGAGGAGGAAATTCAGGCCGCAGCCGATAGGCTGCTCAGCCTGGCCGCATGACATATACATTACCCCGGAAAGTGCAG
>JAYVYS010000018.1:0-12697 GCA_043784005.1 Isosphaeraceae bacterium | reverse complement strand
ATCAGGGCACGCGCGAGTTCCTTGAAAGCTTGAAGCCCAAGTCAGTGGTGGAAGTGGAGCCTTGAATGACGGATACACGGAAACTGTAACGTGTAGGTTGGGTCGAGCCTTCGAGGCCTACCATCGTCATTATCGCACGATTTGAGATCGTCGTTTGAGTCACGCCGAGACGAAAGGATCGAGGATGCGAGCCGGGCCTGTTTCCCGTCCATCAATGAAAAACGCATTGATCCTGAGGAGGTCGGTCGTGTGCCTACTCGGTGCCTGTGCGCTGGTGCTGGGAGGTTGCAGCGAGCAGGACATGGTCATTCAGCCGAAATATCTCCCGCTCCAAAAGAGCGACTTTTTCGAGAACGGCCAGTCATCTCGGCCGATCGAGCCGGGAACGATCGCCCGGGGCCAGCTCATTCTCAATACGGCGTTCGAGACCGGCACGACCGACGGTAAGTCCCTCGCCGACTTTATCCCGATCCAAGGGTTCGACCCCAAGGAAAAGCTCGGCGTCGCCGAGTCTCGCGAGGCGAGACGAACCGCACTGGAGCGTGGTCGGGAACGCTATAATATCTTCTGTTCCCCCTGCCACGCACGCACCGGCGACGGCGACGGCATCATCGTTCAACGTGGGTTCACAAAGCCGCCATCATTGCACGAGCAACGCCTCCGCGACGCCCCGCCTGGACACTTTTTCCACGTGATCACCAACGGCTATGGCGCGATGTATTCTTACGCATCGCGGATCTCGGCCGCGGACCGCTGGGCGATCATTGCGTACATTCGTGCCCTGCAACTGAGCAGAGACGCCAGAATCGCCGACATTCCCGGCGCGGACCGCCCGGTTCTGGAAAAGGAGATCGCGGTCCAATGAGCCCCATTACCGTTGCTTCCTCAACCAAAACCGCGCCCGCATCGCCCCCCAAGATATCCGAGAGCGCCTTGCCGCGGTGGCTCGCGCCGACCCGTCGGCGCGCCTGGATGGTCGGAGGGGCGGGAACGTTGCTCGCCTTGGTCCTTGCCTTCGCGATGCCTCGCGTCTTCCTTCCCGCATATCTCTCAGCCTATGCGTTCGTGCTGGGAATCAGCGTCGGCAGCCTTGCGATCTTACTATTACATCACCTTGTCGGCGGCCAGTGGGGATTCTTGATCCGCAGGCCGCTCGAAGCCGCCACGATGACCCTGCCGTGGATGGCGTTATTGTTCCTGCCGATCGCCGCCGGTGCCCGAGGGTTCTATGACTGGGCCGACCCGGAGATCGTCGCGAACTCAGCCGCCCTCACCTTCAAGCACGGCTACCTAAATCTGCCGTTCTGGCTCTTTCGCGCAGCATTGTATCTGGGGCTCTGGAACGCGATCGCGCTTCTCGTTCAGCGCAACTCTCGGATGCAGGACAATACCGAAGACCCCGCTCCCACGCGACGGAACCAAACGATCGCAGCACCCGGCTTGATTGTATTGTTCGTCACGGTCACGTTCGCCACAATCGACTGGATGATGTCGATCGAGCCGACGTGGTATTCGTCGATCTATGGCGTCATGATCCTCGTCGGCTGGGTCCTCAGCGCACTCACGGCGATGACCATCGTATCATCATGGCTCTCCACTAGGGGACTGCTGCAAGAGGTTGCGCTGCCGGTGGGATTTCACGACCTAGGTAACCTCACTTTGGCATTTGTGATGCTCTGGGCCTATATGTCGTTTTCACAATACTTGATCATCTGGAGCGGCAATATCGCGGAAGAGCTTCCGTGGTATCTCAGTCGATCCGACGGCCTTTGGCGATATATTTGCATCATTCTGATGGTTTTCCACTTCTTCGTGCCGTTCTTCTTGCTTCTGGTTCGAGAGAACAAGCGCGAGTCGAGCCGGTTGTGGAAAATTGGAGCGTTCGTGCTGGTCATGCAGTTGGTGAACACTGTCTGGTTGATCGTTCCCGCGTACAAAAACTATCAATGGGTGCAGGTCTTACTTGTCGCGCCGGCGCTCGCGGCAGTCGCGGGGGTCTGGGTCTGGTCGTTCACTGGCAACCTGACGTCGCGCCCACTTGTGCCGCGCCACGACCCGTTGCTGCAAGAGGCGATCGAGCACCACGGCCACGGCGGCGGAGGACACTAAAATGCTTCCCGACGAAAGCCAGAGCCAAGCCAAACCCGGTTATGAAGTCCGCGACACCAATGTCCGCTCTGTCATGATCTTCATAGTCGCACTGACACTTTTCCTCATGGTCTGCCAAGCCAGCCTCTGGGCGATGCTCAAAGGCCTCGGCGGCGGCGCGGCCGAGGCCGGCCCGGCACTCCACATGCCTGCGATGGCCGATGATGAATATCTCAAGCTCCGCGCCCGCGAGGACGCGATTCTCGTTCCGAGCGACTCTGTCGACAAGACCTCGGGCATGGCCCGAATTTCAATCGACCGCGCGATCGAGCTGCTCTCCGAACGCGGACTCTCTCCGAAGGGGACCGGCAAGACCGAGGCCCAGATGAATAGCCACTCCGGCCAGGCCATCCCAGCCGAGCCTGTTGACGAGGTCAAGCAATGAACCAATGGACTAAACAAGTGCTGGCAGGTCTGCTCCTTTACATCACCGCGCAAGGCGAAACGCAGGCACAGGAAATCAAGGGGCCCGAGGTTGTCATGCTCAGGAAGGTGGCCTTCGAGCAAAACCTCGACGCCCAGCTTCCGCTCGACACGCCCCTTCGCGACGAAGCTGGTAACGCGGTGACGTTTGGCGATTACTTCGGCAAAAAGCCGGTCGTGCTGCTCTTCGGCTATTACGAGTGCCCCATGCTCTGCTCGCTGGAACTCAACGGCCTGGTGCGCAACCTTCGGGCGGTCACGATGTCGGTCGGCAACGAATTCGACGTCGTGATGGTGAGCATCGACCCGACTGAAACCGGGAAGCTCGCCGCTGCCAAGAAGGCGGGATATGTTCGCAAGTATGACCGTCCGGGGTCCGAGAACGGCTGGCATTTTCTGACAGGTGATGGCCCACCCGTGAAGCGACTCTCCGGTGTGGCGGGATTCAAATATGAGTACGACCCGAAGAGCCGGCAGTATGCCCACCCCGCCGGTCTGATGGTTGTCACTCCTCAAGGGAAGATCAGCCGTTACATCTACGGCGTCGACTTCCCCGCGAGCAACCTTCGCTGGTCGTTGATCGAGGCGTCCGCCGGCAAGATCGGCTCGCCGGTCGATAAGATTTTGCTCATGTGCTTTCACTACGACCCGTCCACGGGGCGTTACAACTTCGCGATCATGAGATCCGTCAACGTGCTGGGATTGATTGTCCTAGGTTCGCTGTTAACTTTCATGCTGACGAACTTCTGGCGCGAACGGAGACAACGTCTCACTTCCGCGGCGTTGGTCGGTGGTTCCTCGTAGGGTCCGATCTCGCCAACCCGGCAATCACTAATGAACTTCTTCCGGTTCGCCCCCGGCCTAACGGCAAGAGTGACGAAACGACCATGTCAAATTTCACATTGCTACCCGAACGTGCTTCCACCCTCGCCGGATGGGTCGACGGGGTTTTCTACTACGCTCTTGCGATCACCGTGTTTTTCACGGTCTTGATCTGCTTCCTGATCCTGTTCTTCGCAGTCAAATATCGCCGAGGCTCACATGCGAATCGGTCCAACCCGTTGACTCACAACACGCCGCTTGAGATATTCTGGATCGGTGTTCCCCTCGTCATCGTGATGACACTCTTCTGCGTGTCGACTTATGTTTACTACCATCTCTACAAGTATCCCGCAAACGCGATGGAAGTTTACGTCCTGGGTCGACAGTGGATGTGGGAGATGCAGTATCCTGAAGGCCGCCGCGAAATCAACATGCTGCACGTTCCCGCAGGCCGCCCCGTCCGACTGACAATGACCTCTGTGGACGTGATTCACGACGTGTTTATCCCAGCCTTCCGGATCAAACAGGATGTCGTTCCCGGCAAGTACAGCACACTTTGGTTTGAGGCGACCAAGCCGGGAACCTACCGCCTTTTCTGCGCGGAGTATTGCGGCACGGAGCACTCGTATATGCTCGGCAAGGTTGTCGTGATGGAGCCTGCCGAATACCAGTCCTGGCTTCAGGGCGGCAGCGTCACCGAATCGATGTCGTCGGAGGGGGCGAAGCTGTTTACCCGTTACGGATGCAACGGTTGTCATGGCAAAAACGCCACGGTCCGCGCCCCGATGCTGGACGGCGTGTACGGCCACCCCGTGCCACTTTCGACCGGCGGGGTGGTGACGGCCGACGAGGCCTATATTCGCGACTCCATTCTTCTGCCCAGGTCCAAAATCGTTGCCGGTTACGAGCCTGTAATGCCCACGTATGAGGGGCATATCGATGAAGGGGACCTGCTCAAGCTGATCTCATATATCAAATCCATCGGAAATGGGAAAGGTACGCAGCGATGAGTACGATTGATGCGGCGGGAGGACATAGGCGCAGCCCCTGGCGCCGCGAAAACTATCTCACCGCCGATTACGGCATCTGGTCGTGGCTCCTGACGGTTGACCACAAGCGGATCGCCTTGCTGTACATGATCTCGGTCACCGCCATGTTCTTCGTAGGTGGAATCGCGGGAACGATCGTTCGCCTCGAACTTCTCACCCCGGCCGGAGACCTCGTCGAGCCCGATACGTATAATAAAATGTTCACCCTTCACGGCGTGGCGATGACGTTTTTCTACCTCATCCCCGGCATTCCCGCCGTGTTCGGCAACTTCCTGGTACCATTGATGCTCGGGGCGAAGGACCTAGCGTTTCCTCGGATCAATTTGCTGAGCTGGTATCTTTACACCATCGGCGCGGGCATGGCCGTGGTGGCGATCGTGATGGGGGGCGTCGACACCGGATGGACCTTTTACACGCCCTATTCCACGATGTTCTCGAAAACCGCCGTTGTACCCGCGGCGCTCGGGGCGTTTGTGGTCGGCTTCTCGTCGATCCTCACCGGGCTGAACTTCATCGTCACAATCCACAAAATGCGTGCGCCCGGGATGACCTGGTTCCGCATGCCCCTTTTCCTCTGGGCGATGTATGCCACCAGCCTAGTCATGATCCTGGGAACGCCCGTGGTCTCGATCACGATCCTGCTGTTGATCCTCGAACGTGTCTTTCGTATTGGCATCTTTGACCCGGCGCTCGGCGGCGACCCGATCCTTTTCCAGCACCTGTTCTGGTTCTACTCGCATCCGGCCGTGTACATCATGATTTTACCGGGGATGGGAGTGGTCAGCGAGATCATCACCTGCTTCTCGCGAAGGCCAGTCTTCGGCTACAAATTCATGGCTGCGGCGCTCATGGCGATCGCCGTCTTTGGCTTCCTCGTCTGGGGCCACCATATGTTTGTGAGCGGCCAGTCGATGTACGGCGGAATGGTTTTTTCCTTACTGTCGTTTCTGGTCGCCATCCCGTCAGGTGTGAAGGTGTTTAACTGGACGGCTACCTTATATAAAGGATCGTTCTCATTCGATACCCCGATGTTGTATGCACTGGGGTTCATCGGGCTGTTCACCATCGGCGGCCTGACTGGCCTGTTCCTCGGCTCGCTGGCGACCGACGTCCACCTCCATGACACCTATTTCGTGGTCGCCCACTTTCACTATATCATGGTGGGAGGGCAGGTCATGGCGTACCTCGGGGCAGTACACTTCTGGTGGCCGAAGATGACGGGCAAGATGTATTCCGAGCTTTGGGGTAAACTCTCGGCTCTCACGGTTTTTGTCGGGTTCAACCTCACGTTCTTCCCGCAGTTTGTTCTGGGATACCTCGGCATGCCGCGGCGATACTACCAGTATCCCCCCGAGTTCCAGGTCTTGAACGTGCTCAGTTCGGCGGGTGCCTCAGTTCTCGCGGTGGGTTATCTTTTGCCTCTGGTCTATCTGACACTGTCGCTCTGGTTTGGACGCGACGCCGGTCCGAACCCCTGGGATGCATCGGGCCTGGAGTGGGAGACAAGTTCGCCGCCACCGAAATATAACTTTGATGAGATGCCCGTCGTGACCGGCGGCCCCTATGTCTACCCACTGGGCGAACAACCCGGGCAAGACGAACGCGAGGCGCACTCGCCCGTTCATGAACATGCACTGCCTGCCGGAAGGAGCTGACGATCGTGGCCGAAACCGCCCCCGCCGCCGCATTCGCCTCGACGCACAATCCGGCTGATCCTCGCGCACAGTCCGTGGGGAATACTCTCCCCCACAGTCATGTCGAGAGACACGGTCATCATCCCTACTTGCAACATCATTTTGAGGATCTCGGGCAGCAGCACGATGCTTCGAATCTGGGAATGTGGACGTTTCTGGCGACTGAGGTGATGTTCTTCGGCGGAGTGATCGGCAGTTATCTCGTCTACCGCTTCACCTCGCCCGACGTCTGGGGAGCGGCCAGCCGCCACCTCAATGTCACGCTCGCGACCATCAACACGGTGGTGCTGCTCTCCAGTTCTCTAACAATGGCGCTGGCTGTCTTTTGTGGGCAAGCCGGCGACAAGAAAGGTCAAATACGCAACCTTCTATTGACGATGGTTCTCGGCACTGCGTTTCTCGGAATCAAAGGGGTTGAATATTATCAAGAATATCGCGACCACTTGATACCCGGCCCCTCTTTCAGCGTCGAAAAACTACACCTTGAGACCGAGGCGAATCCATCGACTCTGAAGCCCGAGGAAGCGAGAGAAGTGGCCGTGACGCGCGGCACGGCGATCAATCTTGTCATGCCTGTGAAAACCTTCGCCGAACGCCGGGCGCAGCTCTTCTACGTGTTTTACTTCATCATGACAGGCCTACATGGCGCTCACATGATCATCGGCCTGGTGATTCTCGCCGTGATGCTGCAATGGGCGAGGCAGGGCCGATTCACCGCCGAGTATTCAAACCCGCTTGAAGTCGCTGGACTGTACTGGCACTTCATTGACATCGTCTGGGTGTTCCTCTACCCCCTGCTCTATCTGGTGGCCCTCCACAAATGAGCGCACACGCAACGACTCCAAGTCACGCAGAGGCCTCCCACTCGCAACATGTCAGCCCGCAAACCCTGTACGTCATCTTCGGATGCTTGCTGGGCCTGATGTTGCTAACCCTCGGCGCAGCGTTTCTCGACCTCGGTCGCGCCAACTTTCTGATCGCGATGGGAATCGCCACGACCAAGATGGTTCTGATCATCCTCTACTTCATGCACGTCCGTTTCAGTGAGAAGCTCGTCTGGGTTTTCTCCACCGCGGCGTTCTTTTGGCTGGTAGTGTTGGTGGTGGGACTCTTGAACGATTTCCTCACTCGGGGATTGACGGTACCGGGCAAGTGAGATAGAGAACAGCGTACATCCTGCTAACTTGATTTTTCACTCCATTCGATTCATGTCATTCAACGTCCACGAAACCATCCCCTTCCTCCGCATTTTCGATGTCGAGAAAGCCAAGGCGTTTTACGTCGACTTTCTCGGCTTCAACGTCGACTGGGAACATACCTTCGAGCCCAACTTTCCCGTATATATGCAGGTTTCACGAGGTAACTGCATCTTTCATCTCTCGGAACATTAAGGCGATGGTTCTCCATGCGCGAATGTCTTCATCCGCATGACCGACCTCGACCACTTTCATAGAGAAATTTCATCCAAACATTACAAATACATGAATCCAGGCGTGGAAACGACCTTTTAAGGAACGAAATTGATGAAAGTCATCGACCCGTTCGGCAATCGCATCAACTTTAATGAAGATTTGCCACCCTCCGCGGAAAACCTGATTCTCCAACCGTAGAGATCGTGACTATGGCCAAGGTTTGTGTGGTTTACCATAGCGGCTACGGGCACACCAAGCTTCAGGCGGAGGCCGTCCATCGCGGTGCCGCGGGCGTCGCGCAGGTCGAAGCGCATCTGCTCACGACCGAAGAGGCAATCGCGCGGATTGACGAACTCGACAGCGCAGACGCGATCATTTTCGGCTATCCCACTTGTATGGGAAGCATGTCGACTCGGATGAAATTGTTCTTGGAGGCCGCCGCCAAGAAGTGGTTTACCCAGGCATGGAAAGACAAGATCGCCGGCGCGTTCACCAACTCCAGCGGGTTCTCCGGCGACAAGCTCAACACGCTCATCGGCCTCGCGATCAACGCGATGCAGCACAGCATGATTTACGTCGGGACTGGAATCATGCCTTGGGCCAACGAGCCGGAGGGAGCGAAAACCGTTATTGGTCCCAGTGCCGATGCTCACAACCGGCTGAGTTCCTCCATGGGACCGATGGCCGCGAGCTTTGAGGTTCGAGCCCCCGATGCACCTGCAAAGGGAGACATCGAGACCGCCGAGCTTTACGGTCATCGCGTCGCCACGATCACGCTCCGGTTTCTCAAGGGAGCGTGATCGGGCCTCTGCTCTAATACTTCACCTCAGCCATTTTTCGGCGCAATTGCAACACTTTCGCGTCGGGATCGACCACGAGTTTCTCGGGCTGGAAATCGCTAGATATGCTCAACGGCTTGAAAGCGCCCGACCCAAGTGTGACGGTCGTTCTGGCCTCGCGATAGGCCGGATTTTCGGTGCCGTTTTCCTCGAAACGCTCTCCTTTCAAGGCGGCAATTTCGACCGTCATTCTCCCCGTGCCGACGTTTGTAATCTGGGCGGACGACACCCACTTGTCACCGTCCTTGGTCCGTTTCGGATCGGTCAGGGTGTACTCTGGCAGAACCACCTCGCGAAACCACTGACGGACGAAGTTATCAAATGACTCGGCGTCGGTGGCGTGTGGACGCAAGGTCGCGAGGAGGTCTTCGAGCACGGGATGGTCCGGGTTCGAGTGATAGGCGTCGAAGAACCCATGCATGCCCTTTAACATGCGGTCGCGACCCATTTGATTCAAGAGCATCCAGAGCACGAACCCGGTCTTGTCGTAGGTGACGGTCGTGTCGCCGTCACGTGAACCGTCAGTCTTCACCAGTGGCCGCTCCGAGTCGGCCTTGCGGGCTTTGGCGTAACTATCTTCGATGCGTTTGCAGAACTCGATGCGTCCACGAACGCCGCGCGTCTGTTCGAACAAGAGCAACGTGGAGAAGTGCGCTCCCCCCTCGGCGATCAAGTTGCCGCCAGGGCCTCGTCCGGGCGTGATCATGTTTCCCCACCACTGATGGGCGCTTTCGTGAGCCGTCACAAGGAAGGCGGCATCGGCCTTAGGGTCGCTCTTGGTCAGGAAGCCGATCGACTCGCTAAAGGTGATGTCGGTGGGAAAGCCCTGGGCATAGCTCGCCAGCGCGGCGAACTCGCTCAGCTTCAATTCGCGCCAAGGGTACGGGCGGAACCATTCTGAATAGTACTTGCGAGCAGCATCCAAGGCCTCCACTATCTCATCAATGTTATAAGTATGCGCGTGATGATAGTAAACGGCTGTTCCCTTGCCCCGGCGCACGGCCCACTTGCCAGCGACGACGTTCAGGAAATTCACGGGATAATCAGACTCCCAGACGGTGGTTCTTCGCCCGTCCTTGACCTCGTCGCTCTGGATCGTCCCCACCGAGTTCAACGTGAACGCGCTAGGACCACTTAACTTGACGTGGGTTTTGAAGGGACGAAGGCTGCCGAAAGCAGAGTTTGTCGGGCCTTTGTACCAATCGTCGGGGTACTCTTTGGTATCGTACTTGTTCTCATCATCAATGCCAATGGATTCAATGAATCCAAGCACCGGCGCGAACGCGGGTCCAAAGCTGGTTAGCACCACGCCCGAGGGTAGGATGAACTGGTCGGTTCCGCCGCCCCGCTTACTGATTCCATTCGGGAAATTCCCTTCGAATGCGAAGCCCAGCTTGAGCGATTCGCCGGGCGCGAGTGGCTCGCTCGGAATCATGATCTTGAGCCCGGCGCGATCCCCGGGCGTGAAGGCCTTGCCATCGAGTGTCCACTTCGGGCTTTCCCAATGTTGGCCGATGGTGACGGGGATCTCGCGGAGTGGCTTGTCTTGGTTGTTCGCAAGGTCATACGTGCCCGAAACCTTAAGATGGCCGAGATGGGGTTCAAGGGCGATGTCCAGATCCATCGCCGTGATGTCGGGCAGGGGCCAGTCTTTGTAGGTGGCCAGATTTTTGCGCCAGTAGTCTTTCTGACGGTGCTTCATCGCCTCACCCTGAAAGCCTCGGTCGACCATGACCCAAAGCACTGCGCCCGTGGCGAAAGGAACGATGAGGAACGGCAAGAGCATCAACCCCGAACGGGCCAGGGCCATCGAGCGGAAGCGGTGCGCGATTCGCACGGCGTCGCGATCGCGGCGTCCATAAATGCGGGCTGTCAGCACGGTGAGTGAAACCGCCAGGCCAATCGCCGTCGCCCGGTTCAAGATCAGGGCGGATCGATCGAATTCCAACACACTGATATCACTCCAGCGGATCGCGCCCAGCATCGGCCAGTTCAGTGCCCAGTTCATCTGGTTTGTGACCTGGCGATATCCTGTGAACATCAGGACGGCCAGACCGATGGCGTAGGTGACGTAGCGGTTTTTCGTCGCCGAGAATACCATCATGATGAATGTCGTCCAGAGCCAGATTGTGGGAAAGAGGATCAGGCCCCATAGCAGGGCGAACGGACCGGGAGCGAACCCGACTTTTTGCTGATAGAGCAGGAAGCCGATCGCCGCTACGATCATCGACATCACGACCCCCATCGCGATGACTGCGATCCCCAACGCCTTGCCCAGCAAGAGTGAACCGGTTCGCACGGGAGTGGCCATGCTGAACGATGCCAGCCGAGTCCACCATTCTCGTCCCATCGACTCCACCGTGTAAAACATCAACAGCAAACAGGAAAACACAGTGAGCGCCCCGAACGACCGCTCGGCGATGGTGCCGGGAGTAAGCAAAACCGGGGTATCGAACGCACCGATGGCAATCAAATTCGGGGCGATGCACTCCAAGACAAGTAAGGGAACAAACAAATAAAGACCCGGGCTCGATCGCAACTCGGTCAGTTCTGCATGGGCGACGGTCCACGCGGCGTCGAGAAGTCCCGGCGGCGTGGCGGTCATTCCGATCGCGGAAAGCGGTCGCGAGAGCAATGGGTGTGCGATGGCGTCGAGAGTGTCCTTGATGCCCGCACTCTGTTTCGCCCAGGCGCGCTCGGCCTTTCGAGATTTGCCCCGCATTGTGGCCTTCAGATGCAAGACGCTGAGCGACACCGCCCCCAAGCCGATCGCCATGACGAGCAAGCGATTCGCAAGGAAGATCCCGTCGATCGGCACAGACGTGTTGTTATAAAACTTGACCCCCCGATCGACCTTCAACCAGGTCTCGCTGAGCCAGCGGAAGCCTGCGGGATCGATCAGCATCAGGAACGTGTCAACCTTCGGGTCGAGCCAGCTTGGCGACCAGTCCCAAAGGAAGAAGATGCTTCCCAGCAGCACGGCCACGGGAAGGAAGAAGACGAGAACGGGCTTGCGAGTCAGTTCACCGACCGCGAAGGAAATGCCCGCCATGAAGATCACGGTCGGCACGTTAAACAGTAGCGCGGGCCTGAGGTAATTCATCAGGTGAAACGTCCCTCGCAGGTCGCGCGCCTGACCTGCCGGAAGGACGTGGTTACATATCATCATCGCGGTGAGATGGACCGCCAGGACCACCAGCCCCACCGCGAGCACCGCCGAGAATTTCCCCCAGATGTACTCGCTGGGGCGGAGCGAGGTCGTGTGCAGGATTTCGACCACGCGATGCTCTTCATCCTGGATCACGGCCATCCCCGCCACAACCGAGGTAAAGAATCCATAAATCAACGCGGTGAGAATTCCCAGTTGCATTGAGATGCCGAATTCCGACGTGATATATGCCTGCTGGCCGCCGGCGGAAGAGTCGCCCGACTGGATCTTCGCCGCCCCATAAGAGAGCGCCCACGCGAAAAAGACCAGCACCACAATCCAGACCCAGAACATCACCCGCCGCGCGTTGTGCGAAAGATCTTGCCCGAGAACCAGTCCGAATCGCCGAATGTTCATGAAACACCTCCCGCGACGGCGTCTGATTTTTGCATTACGTGATCATAATTAAGCATTGGCATTGTTAATCGCATCAAAACAAGATAGGTATCCTCCAACGTCGGCGCGACAGACGTAAACCCGTCCGGGGGTGTGTCACCCGGTTCGTACACGCGGACGCGGTTGTGCCCTTCGACGAGATACGACTGCGTCACGCAGCGCTCGCGGCGGAGCGTCTCGAACATCTCCGGTTTGACATGCCCCTCGTAAATCTTTCCAGCGAGTGTGTCTCTTGCCTCGCGAGGGGTGGTGACGGCCAAAAGTTTTCCGCCTCGAATCACGGCGAAGCTCGGGCAGAGCACCGCCACGTCCTCGACGATGTGTGTGGAAAGGATCACCGTGCGGTCGGCGGCCAACTCGGAGAGAATCCGGTAAAAGCGGAGCCGTTCCTCGGGGTCGAGGCCGGCGGTGGGCTCGTCGACGATCAGCAATTTCGGGTCGCCCGCGATGGCCTGAGCGATCCCCAGCCGCTGTCTCATCCCGCCCGAATAGCCCTTGATTTTGCGCTTGGCGGCGAACGTGAGGTTCACCCGTTCCAAAAGCTCGGCGCAAAGCGATTTCATTCCACTCGGGGCCGTCACCCCTTTGAGCTTGAGGAGATAGGTCAGCATCTGCTCACCCGAAAGATGCGGATAAAATCCAAAATCCTGGGGCAGATACCCTAGCACGGGCCATAGCTGCTCGGGATGGCCTGTGACCTCGACGC
>JAYVYS010000017.1:0-10268 GCA_043784005.1 Isosphaeraceae bacterium | reverse complement strand
TCTCACTCGCGACGTGAATCGGACATCGCCCGTGATTCGCGCGGGGAAGTTCGGCAGATTGCTTTCGACTGAGGGTTTGAAGGGGCCGGGAAACTTGGGTCCGGTCCTTGAGGGTTCGAAGGTAATCCCGGTCGCGGCCGTGCTGGTGGCGGGGCCGGGCTCCTGGCTCGTTCCACGGACCGCGGCGAGGTTGCCGTTGAAAACACCCGCGACGGACGGGTCCACACCCGTATTCACGCCGGTGGCGGCACTCCCTTGATATAAGCTGGTGTAGCCGGAGGCCAGCGCCGAACCGCGGGCCAGACTGGTCGTCAGGTCGGCGAGGATCGCGGCGGGAAGCGCCTGCACTTTGCCGAGCGCGGGATTGCTCGCTTCCGCTTGGGTGGTGATGTTCTTGCCGGGAAGAACATACATCCCCGCAGGCACTGTCACACCCGGGCCGACTCTCGCGAGCGCTCCGACCACCGCTCCGGGGCTAATCACGGCACCGTCGATGAGGGCGTTGGGACCGATGCCGGTGGGCTTGGCGGAGGTGCCGTACGCGCCGATACTGCTGGGGCCGTAAACCGTCGCGCCAAAGCCGATCGAAACGGCGTCCCCGATCAAAACATTCGTGGTGGGCTGATTGCGCTGAGGGTTGAGGGTGGCCACAATGGTGGCATTATCAAGGACCTGCGAACCACTTCCGAGTTTGATAAACCCCGAGCGTCCGTCCAGCGTGGCGAAAGGTCCGACCAACGATTTCTGGCCCACGATCACGTGGTTACCGTTCAGAATATGCGATGACGTATCAAGAAACGTCGCCGTGGCGAGCGGTGATCCAAACGGGGCGACAGGCGTATTGGGCCGCACCGCCTGGTAAGCCGGGGCAAGGTGAAGCAAGGCGGTCGGTTCGTTCTGTCTGAGGCTCACGACCGCGTGGCTTAACAACACCCGAGGCTCGACCGTTTCGGCAACGGGTCGATAAGTTAACATTCCCTTGCGCTGCGATTTAGTGCGATCCATTTGTGTCACCGGAAGGTAAGAATACGAGACAGGACGGCTCTCCCCGTTCTTGGTGGAGGAGATGATCCGGCGGCCTTCCGTCCGGGGCCGAACACCGCAAGCGCGGAGGAGAATGAAACGCGCTGGGCCGATGTGTTCACCAAGAACACTGAATCTTGCAGAACCATCGACCTCCAAGTCATGCGGCCTTTACTCGCTCTGTGCGGGATTGGCGACGCGACGTCCTCGTGTTAGCGTGGTGCCGAGGATAGGGGTGGGACAGGCGGATCATCCCCGTCAATCGCCCGACCGGCCTCGATTCCACACGCTTTTTCTCGGACTCGGGAACGCGATGACCGCTCTAACCTCCACGTCGGACACGATTCTGTTTCCTTGGGGCGATCAAGGCGGAACGCTCGCCGTGACGCCTCCCGATTTCTGGCCAGGAGCCGAAGTCATCCGGCCGGACCTTTCGGGCGTTCTGGAACATTACGACGCGACACTTGACCTCGCACTCGACCACCCCACCGGCGCGCCCCGGATGGAAGAGTTGGTCAGGCCCGGTGCGAAAGTGGCCGTGCTTGTGGACGACCCCTCGCGCTGGACCCCGGTCCGCGAGGCCCTGCCGGCGATTCTCAGGCGGTTGCATGCGGCCGGGGTCCGGGTGGAAGACGTCTGTATCGTTGCCGGAGTCGGCAGACATCACACCGTGGACCACGCCGCGATGCGTAAACGGGTCGGTGATGACGTGACCACCCGTTACACCTGTTTCAGCCCTCCCGTTGATGACCTGTCCGCCTATGCCGACCTTGGAATGACCCCTCAAAAGGTGCCCGTCCGCGTGTTTCGCCCAGTGGTCGAGGCGGATTTGAGAATCTTGATCGGTTCGGTGTTGCCGCATTTGCAGGCGGGGTTCGGTGGCGGTTACAAGCTGATTTTCCCGGGCGCGAGTCACCGATCGACACTGGGCGCATTGCACCGGCAGGGGATCAGTCACACCGAGGCCGCTCGTCTGCTTGGTGGCGACGCTTCTGAGAACCCCATGCGGAAGGCGATTCGGGACGCGGCGGCGATGCTTGGTCCGTGCTTTTCCGTCAGCCACTTGCTCGGAGCGCCGGGGCAGGTCTTGCGGGTCTGCGCAGGTCATCCCGACCCGGTGCAAGACACCTTGGCGGCCGAAGCGCGGCGACGATTCGAGTCTCCTCTAGGGCCGCCCGCCGACCTAATCGCGGCGGGCAATCACCCCTGGCCGGGCGACCCGCTGCAAAGTTTCAAGGTCTTGCTACAGCATCGCGCGGCGTGCCGTGTGGGAGGGGTGCTCGCGGGGTTCTTCTGGACAGATTCCGAAGAGATCGACCGATCGTTCCCTTTGTCCGCGCTGCGCGCGATCGCGGCGACCGGGTCATTCGGCGGCTGGTTCCTGCGTAGGGGCCTCTCGACGGCCGACCGCGTGGCCGAAGCCTTGGGATTGTCGGCGGCATTCATGGTCCACTGGGCGCGCGAGCTGGTCGTGGATCGCACCGTGCTGGTTTACGCCCCGCCGCTGTTCGAGCGAATCGGACCGCGACTGGGACCCGTCCGGCTTTTTGGTGACCAGGCCGCGTTATGGAACGCAGCCGCCGAAGCGCTTGCCGATGTGAACACGCCTTATGTGCGGGTTTTTCCACAAGGCGGATTGACGTACGCACCGGCGACGACGAGGGGTGAGGGTGGGACGGGGAATGGCAAAAGAAAAGACCGATGATTCGAGTGAACCATCGGCCCGTGGTCATCAGATATTCGGCGTCGGGTCGGATCAGAAGTAGAGCTGGAGTCGCAGGAGGAACATATCGCTGGTGAGTTGACGCTTGCCGGGAGCATACAACACCGGCTGATTGAATCCAGCATGTTCCCACTCGAACATGACTTTGACGTACTGCGTCATGTGCCAGTTGAAGCCGAGATCGGTCAGGTACAACCGATTCGCCCCGTTGTTGGGGTCGGAGAGGCCGCTGTTGAAGACCTGCGACCCGATATCCAGGTATTGATATCGTGTGACGAGTTCCCAGGCCCCGAGCCCGCCGGTCTTGGGGTTAAACGGGTGGAGCGGCTTGACGATACCGGTGCCGCTCCGGGTCTCGCCGGTCAGCAGGTAGCCCGACTGCACATAGAAACTCTGGACTGGCAAAGCGGTTCGTTGCTGCGGCGACGACGTGAGCGAGTAGTCCTGGACTCCGCTGCCCCATTCGCCGATCACGGCGAGTTGCTGGTAAAACCATGCGACATGCAGGTCCCAGAAGGTTTGGTTGCCGGTCTCGCGGACGTTATTGTTGAACGCGAGGAACGGAACGCCGATGGTCGCGTTACCCGCGGTCGGCACGGCAGTGCGAAGGGTCTGCGGGAGCGCGGCGTGGCTGGCGTTGACGGAGAAGACCGAACCGCCGACGTTGAAGTTCTCGAGGATCGAGCCTTCGTTTTTATTGAACGGCTTCCAGTTCACGAGGCCCGAGACGGCTTTCCCGTCCTGAGTGGAGACCGTGCCATTGCGGATGCCGTTAAAGACGCCGCCGGCGTAGTCGACGTGCCCGTCGAACAGTCGCCCGAACGCCATCACACCGGTGTCGCGGTTTTGGCCGAAGTTGTTGAAGAAGACCGACCGCTCGGGATTGATGAGCCCCTGGATCGGCTCGATCAGAAACTCATAGGTGAACGGGGTCTTCATGCGTCCGACCCGCATTTGGAGCCTGGGATCGTACGAGATGTCGGCGAAGACGTCGAGGAATGAGACGGCGTCGAACCCGTGCGCCAGCGAGACAAAGTATCCGACCGGCTTGGTGAGCCGGCCGCTGAACATGAACCATTGCCGAGGGATTCCGAACGTATCATGGACCGGGTTCTGACCCCCTTGCTGATACCCTCGGTAATCAACCTGGGTCAGGTTGTGGAACTGCATGATGAATTCTTGATCATCGGTCCGGATCTCAAACCCTGGACCGAATTTGACGTTCGCGGGCTTGTTGTCGAGGGTCGCCGGGACGTCAAACCGTTTGCTGGCCGATGGATTCGGTGGAAGTGACTGTCCCGGCGCCGATGGACCGCCCGACCCCGACGGAGTGACTCGCGTCGCGGCGTTGCCGGTGTCTGGAGAGGCGGGATTCACCCCACCGGTTTGTTGGATTTGCCCCGCGAGCTGCTGAACCATGGCTTCAAGCTGTCGAACCCGATCTTCGAGTGCCGTGCGTTCCGGGTCAGTCGCCACTGCCGCTGGGGGAGTAGCGGCCGGCGGCTGCGAAATTGTCGACGGAAGCGTTGGCATCGGATTGACGGGTTGAGGAGCGGAAACCGGCTCCGAGGACGGGGCGGAGGGGACCTGCGCGGTCGCCTTCGAGGCGTTGGCCAGCACCACCGCCAGGCCAATTGAGAACCAAGGGACCAGGAGGCGGCGGTAACGGACTAGCATTTTTGATCTCCCCCTCTTCATAACCATCAAGCCGGACTTCGGGTGCTCACCGCGCAGTCCGATTCCATGGGGTTTATCGACCCGTAGAAAGTGCCGACTGTAATGATTTTGATGAATTTCTCGCTTTTACGTACTCGTTCCCAGGGAGACCATGAGAACGGGTGTGAAGACCAATTTTCATGCGTTCGCATGTTCAAAGGAACATAAATCTTTGTTAGAAATAAACCTGGAAACGCACCCACAGAAGGTCGCTGGTAAGTTGCCAACGGCCAGGGGCGAACAAGACAGGGTCGCCAAAAACGGCATGCTCCCATTCAAATACGATCTTCGTGTAAGGGTTAAGATACCAGTTCACGCCGAGATCGACGGTGTACAGATGGTTGGTCCACTGGTTCGGGTCGGCGAGGCCCGCGCTGAAGACGTTTCGGCCGATTTGAAGCGAGCTATATCGGCCTTGCAGCTCGATGGCTCCCGGACCTCGCTTCCCCTTCTTGAGACTGAACGGACGCAACGGCTCGACCTGCGTCCTTCGGTCGACCGTCTCTCCCGTGATGAAATATCCACCACTGAGCGCGTAAGCATGCACGGGAATACGGGTGAGATCATGTGACGACGTTGTCGCGTAACTCTGGTAACCCCCTTGCATTTCGCCGAGCAACGAGAGCCCTTTGTAAAAATAGGCGAGATGCATACCCCAGAGAGAACGGGCCCCGCGCTCGATCACGTTCTTGTTGAACGAGAGAAAGGCTGGGGCGATGTTCACCGCGTCGCCGGTGTTCGAGGCGGCGAGCGATGTCCGCAAGATGTTCGGCAGAGGGACGCTGTTCTGGAGCCCGTAGTTCACCGACCCGCCGACGTTCAAGAACTTCAGGAACGACCAGGGCGCGTCCTCCTTCAACGCGCCGAAGGGTCGCGCGTTCATGTACGAGATGACGTCTTTTTCATCGTTGGTGTCTTGAAACGAGAGGCGGGCACCGTTAAACATACCAACCGCGTAGTCCAACCGCTTCTCGAAGAGCTGGCCCCAGCTCATCAGTCCAAGCTCGCGATTCGGGGAAAAGTTTGAATTGAAGAGCGAACGTTCCGGGACAATGAAGTCGGGGGCGGACATCGCGTAGAATTCGTACGAGAATGGAGTTTTCATCCGACCGACTTTAAACATCAAGCGGTCGTCGTATTTGAAGTTGAGGAAGGCGTCAAAGAGGTCGAGCGAGCCATACCCACGGTTGATCGTGGTGTAAAACTCGACGTCCTTCGTCATCCTGCCCGTGAAATACCAGCGTTGGCGGGGAATCGAAAACCCGCTGTGGACCGGATCTTGACCCCCCTGGGTGTAATTCCGGAGGTCAATCTGAGTGAGGTTGTGAAACTGAAGCTGAAACTCATCGTCTTCACTACTGATCTGAAACCCCGGTCCAAACTCGACGCGAGTGGGAAGCCGCCGCTGGCCGGGCCGGCGCGTCTTTGAAGGATCGCTCGGATTGTCTCGAGCGCCGGCACCCCCTTCGCGAGACGTGTCACGACGTGGGAGACCCTCCGGGCCGACGTCGGGAGCGGTCCGAGTCGGAGCGGCGGCAGACGATGCCGAACTCGGAGGCTCGACGTTGACGTTCACCTTCTGAATCAGGTTCTCATATCGCTCTGTGAGGGCCTGGTATTGTTCGGCATGCGTTTTCTCCATCGCCTCGTAGCGCGATTCGAGACGCTGAAGCCGGTCTTCCAGTTCTTTCTCTCGCGAGCCGATCGGTGCCGGGCTGAGCGAGGGCAACGGAGGGTCCGTCGCGGCCTGCGCGAGCGTCGACATACCGAGAAGAATCGCGGCGAATCGAACGAATCTTGTCAACCGATCACCCGAAAAAGGTCTGCGCGGATTTGCCAACTGCCTAGAACAGAGAATCGGCTTTCAACACGATCGGTTATGACGATTTTTTTGTTGAGGGCGAATTTACCGTTCAGCGAGCGGCGGCGGGGGCGATGTGGGCGTCGAGAGATTTGTCACTCTGGCGGCGGACCAGATCGATGCCGATCGACGGCGGCGGAATCGTGGTGCCCCGAGGTGCGCGGAGGAGGTCCGTACCCAGGGTGGAGGTCGCGGGCTGCCGACGACGGCCCGCACATCCGGTGCCGGCACCCATCGCCAAGAGCAACGCCCACACAAGATACCTGCGGCTGGAAAAGAAGGTCCGTCTCGCTTCCATCACGCCCCCATTGGAACACGCAGCGCCTCTCGGAGATTATCCGACGGTGATCGGCGTGAACTTGAGGAGCGAAAGGGAATGGATGAGACCTCGAACTCCTCCGAACACTACGGTCCCGTTTTATAGCGTGGGCACCGCCCACCACGTAACTTATTTGGGCATAAACGAATAAATCGGTGGGGAATGCCCACTCTACGGGACCGTCGGATCGGAGATGACCGGAACGCGGATCGTGGATTGATCGTGCGGTGACACCGCACAGGCGCTTCCGATTCAGGTCCGGGCAACGCCTCGCCCTCTGACGATGACGCCCCAGACAATCCAGAGGGCGACAAAGGCAAGCAGCACGCGATCTTCGCGGTTTCGAATTCTCATGCAGACTCGACTCCGCCCAAAAGTCACCATCACTCAGTGATGATCCTACTGTATTGTCAAGCGGGCGGCCGGTCAATACGCGCCGCGCCGGCCTCCCGGGGGGTGGGAAGGCCGGCATCGGCGGGAGGGGAATCCTCCCAACCCTTTCACAATTCCTCGCGTGCGATCTCGGAGCACGAAGGTCTGACGGGTTGGTTAAAGGGAGCCCGGCCGGGGTTCAAGGTCAAGTCTTGCTCAACCCTCACCAGGGCCGGAAAAAGCTCGTGAATCCGCGCGGCGAGTTCGGGATAAAGGGAGACGTACTCTTTGATACTGGGCCGCTCTCCCTTGCGGAACCGTATCAGGAATCCCTCGGCCACAACCTCAAAGGGGTCGCGATCGACAGAACTCTCGACGGTCATCTCAATACTCCTCAGAATGTCCATCGTTCAGCGTGGAAAGGATCTCCTTGAGTCGCTCAAGAGCCCGAGTGTATCGCTTGCTGGCCGCCGATTTGTCGAGGCCCAGCACCATCGCGGATTCGCCGTTGGTCAATTGTTCATAATGACGAAGGACAAGGATTTCACGGTCGATCGGGTCCATCGAGTTCAGCGCGTTCTGGAGCTGGCTTCTTCGCTCAGCGCGAATCGCCGCCTGGCTCGGGCTGGTAAGCTTGCCGAGCAGATGCGTCGCGAACGTATGAGTGCTCGCCTCCGGCATCGGATTGCCGTGAAGCGATACCTCCCGCCCGACTTCACGAGCCTGAGCACCCAGATGGGCGCGGTGCAGATCGACAATCCGTTGACCGACGAGAAAACGAAGCCAGATGTAAAACGGTGTTGAGGGCTCTTTCGCGTATTCACCAATCCGCCGCATCGCGTCGAGATAGCCTTCTTGAATCACATCCGAAGCATCGACTCGGCCCTTCACACGAGGGTCGAGGCGCAAAACCACCATGCGCCTGAGCTGATCGCGGTATTGCCCGAGCAATAGGCCCAGGGCCTCCGGATCACCTTGCGTCGCCTTCTCAATGCGAAGCAGGGTCTCGCTTGGAGTCGGAGTGGCTGACACGGCGGTCCTCATACTTTGAGTACCGGATCGCAACGCGATCTGTGGACGGAAGACGCACCCATTTTGAGGAAAAAGGGTGCGCTTTTGGTTTTTGGCGACGAATTTCAGGGTTTATCCGTCGTCCCCGCGCCAGCGTCGCCCCGTTCGAGACGGAGCCGGATGGCCTGGCGGATGCGCTCGCGAGGGCCTTCGGGCATGGCGTCGATCTCCTTGCTAGAGAGCTTGCCGTCAGCGTTCGCGTCAAACGGAGCGAGTTGGTCCTTGAAGCGTTCGGGGATCGTGAACCCCGAACCCGCGGCACCGTTCAAGATCCCCAAGCCCACCCTTCCGGCTCCGGCGGGTGCGCCCGGTCCTCCCATGAGTGCGGCACCCAGACCGTTTCCTCTCATCGTGACGATCTTCATCAGATCCGCGGGCTTGTCGGTAATCACCTGAACGCCCAGCAAGCACATTTCGTCGGTCGTCTGTTCTCCCCAACGCACCTGTTTGGCAGGCTTGCTCGGGTTTCTCGGATTTTCGACCGTGTTGTCATAGTAGGCGTCGAGCTTGATGACGGTCCCCTTCGGAAGCAACACGGGCGACTGGTATTGATACTGCCCTTGCCAGTTGAAATCCCAGTCCTTGATCCAGATCATCGGCGTGACGTTGCCGTCGGGCAACAGGGCGACGACCTTCATTTCCTTGCCGATATAGTGCATGTGAGGCGCGATGCCGAGCGCCTTGGCATCGACGGGCAGCGGAGCGCTTTCGGCAGTCACATGATGACGCCCCTCGCCGGGTGGGATATTCAGATCCCGGCTCCGCACCGCGATCCCGGCGACAATCGTTTTGGCAGGGGTCTTGGTGAAGTGGATTCCAACGACCGATTGGTCACTCTCCGCTTTGCCATCGGGGTGATAGTGGACTTGCAAGACGAGGTCGCTGCCTTTGCGAAGCATCTTGCCGACCCCTTCGGGCAACATCCTCGGCACGGCGCCGGGTGCCCAGCCGCCGAGTCCTCCGGTCGGGAGAATTCCAGGTCCACCAAAGCTGGCGTAACCGGGGCCGGCGTCGCTCTCGTCCTTACGCCTCGCCGCGCCTGTGCTGTCGAGATAGAGCAGGGCGTGGTGGACAACCTTGCGGTTCCCCGGACGGAACTCAACGGCGGCCACCGTCTTGTCCGTATCGATCGGGATCGGAATCACAAAACAGCGATAAATATCGTCCCCACTCGCCGGAACATCAAATGCTTCCGAAGGTTTCAGCACCAGGTCAGGAGTCCCGAGCTGCCAACCTTCGGGAAACTTGGGCAAACTGGGTAAATCTTTGGAATCTCCCTCGGGAGCACCCGCGCTGGACCAGGCGGCGATGGTCTTGATCTCGGCGGCGTTGAGTTTGCGCGCATCAAGAAAGGAACCAAAGCCCGACTCTGGTTTCCAAGGGGGCATTTGTCCTGTGGTGGTGACCTCTTGAAGAAAATCCGCGCGCTTGACGGCGTCTTGATAGGTCAACAGCGAGAACGGTCCCACCTCGCCTGGCCGATGGCAGCCTGCGCAGTTTTTCCAGAGGATCGGCGCGACGTCCTTGTTAAATGTCGGCTCCTCCGCCCGGGCAACGCCCGTTACCATCAGACAGGAAAGCGACAAAATCCTCAACGAAACCTTCATGAGCCAATCCCCCTCGCAATGCGCGACGATTCCCCACACAGATTGCTGTTACCCAACATTAACCCTAAAGTCGGGCCAAGGTTTCCAAAAAAGCCTTGCGTATGATGCAAATTGTGGACCTTGCCCGGCTTTACGTTTTTTCTTTCTAGATCAATTAAGGTCGTTGGAACCATGAGCGCCGACCGGATTGCCGCGTTGAAGACCATTTCTCCGATGGCGCTTCACACGATTTGCCAGGGGGGCAAGGCCGTCGAGCTGATCGACGTTCGGACCCCTGCGGAGTATCGCCAAGTGCATGCCGCGATCGCCCGACTTGTGCCTCTGGACACGCTCAATCCCGGGGCGATTGTCTCCAAGAGGGTTCTCAACAAAGACGAGCCGCTGTATGTGATTTGTCGCTCGGGAAGCCGGGCTCAGAAAGCGTGCGAGGCCTTCGCGGCCGCGGGCTTTGGGGATGTCGTGGTGAATGTGGAGGGGGGGACGCTCGCCTGGGAGCAAGCCGGCTTGCCCGTTGAGCACGGTAAGAAGACGATCGCGCTGGAACGCCAGGTGCGGATCGCCGCGGGAGGACTGGTG
>JAYVYS010000016.1:0-7198 GCA_043784005.1 Isosphaeraceae bacterium | reverse complement strand
TGCGGCGCCTCCCCGAGGAGATTAATCTGGTCGCGGATCTGGCGGATGGTCCCCTGATACACCGACGGCCTCCTTGCCGAGAAGTCTGGGGTTGTGTGCCAACCCAAACTTGTCGCAAGTGAGGCCGTCTTTGTCTATCGTAAGGCTCGGGCGAGAGTTACGCTTAAGGAAGTGCCATTCGTTTCTGACACCTTTTTCTCTTCGACACTGGATCCGGAAGGACATCGATCACCGATTCGGCGTCAGCGCGGGTGGGATCATCGAAAGTGCGGGAGAACTTGAATTCTAGCTCGGTCCCAGATGTCCCGTTTTCCCTTCGCAGTGATCTTCCGTTTCCCCTGCGTTTTCCCTCGCTGTTCAGGTCCCGTCGTAAGTAAAAGTCGTAGAGTTTGCAAAAGGGTGCCGAAAACTGAGTCCCAAGTGTTTTGGAACATCAAGGTCACCATCATCAACTTGCTTTTTTAGATCAACTAGAGCTATCTGATCTGTGATTTTTGTCACAACCGTGATGCCCTTGGGTGCCGGCTTGCCGATCAGAAGTTTTGAGAAGCCAATATTTCGGCTCACATTACGGGGAAAGGCGGCAATCTCAACATGCAAATCAGCGACGTCGTCGATCTTGCCGCGGATTATATAAAGTCCGCCGCCCTTTCCGTGCCACGCCGCTGCCCTCGGTGTGCCGGATGAATTGGCGAAAATCGTGCTAAACTCGTCGACAACGACCTTCATTGAGGTGAACTCGAAGACCTCAAGCAAGATGGCCTGCCACATGTCGTGCACGCCGGCCATCGCCCCCTCGCTTGTTGCTTCCAAAAAGGCACCCCCGCCTGCCCAGCTCGGACATTGATTGTCATGAATGCTCGTTCGGGAGCTACCCGTTCCGACGACCACCACGCCGCAGTTGCGGCAGGCAATTCCACCACCGCCTAACTTCGCGCCGCCGCTCGTGTTCTCGTTGACGGTACAGCCCGAGAGGGTCAGATCCGACGCCATTGATGTCCTGATCCCACCCCCCGCGCCTTGCAGGGCTTTGTTCTTTTGCAGCGTCGTAAACTCGACTTTGATCCTGGCGAGCACGGAGCAATAGATGCCCCCCCCGTCGTCAAACGCTTCGTTTCCCTCGATCCGGCAGTTGGAGACCAGAACGTTGCGGGTCTGGGCGGCTCGGATATCGACCTCGTTCCAGGCGGACCACTTGTTTGACTGGAGATACCCTCTTACAAAACGATACATGATGATGTCTGAAAGACTGTCATAATCTCCGGTCAGGATCGCTGCGATGACGGCTTGTATAGTCGCACCCACGAGCAACGCCTTCAAGGTAAAGGTGGAAGCCTTGGCGAGCCACGTTTGCAGGGCGTTGAGTAGATCGCCCTCCGACAGGTCGCGGCCGAGCTTCTCGGGGAGTGAGATCTCGGCACCGATGCCGCCGCCGTCCCGTCGGGCAAAGGTTTGGCCACCGGACGTATTCTTGGAAATCAGACAGTCGACGATCGTCGGCCAGCCGTAGCCGACCACGGCGATCCCGCTCCCGCGGCCGTTAGCGTGGTTGTTTTCAACCCGACAGGATTCGATGCGGGCGCTGCTCCAGGCGAAGCATACCCCACCCCCAAAGCATTGGCCGGCGAGCAAATTGTTCGGTCGCTTGTTCGGCAGACGGGCGTCGAGGCTTGCTCGCACGGCCACGCTGGCAGCGGTCAACGTCGACGCGTCCAGGCCGGTCACTGAGCCGAGAACCTCGACCATACGTTCGACGACCGTGTCTTTGAAGGCGAGGGTTGATGTCGAAGTGAAGGGAACGCCCTCGGTTTGGTTCCCGACAATGAAGCAGTCTTGGATCAAGGCGTCGTTCACATCGACGATCGAGATGCCGCCGCCCGTTCCCCAAGCGGGCTCTCCCGGTGTGTTCCTGGCCTTCCCGCCTGTGATCTCAAACCCGCGCACGAGCACGCGGCCGGCCTTTGATTCCTTCGGGAATTGAATACGAAGGACGCGACTGGCACCCGGCAATGCGGGTGAAATCCGCGGCAAAGAGCCCGGCTTGTAAAAGACTCGTGCAGGTTTCGGAGGGGAGGGGCTCAACGCTGTCGCGCTGACCAGCGTAATCGGCTTGTCGATCACAAGCTCGCCTTCGTTATACGTGCCCGTGTCCTGGACCACGACCGTATCTCCCGGGTCGGCTGCGCGCAACGCGTCAGTGATTCGTCGCGCCGGCCGGGCCGGGTTGGTGAAGGTGCCGGAGGCAAGAGCGCCTCGTGTCGCCAGGACGCCCTTGGACTGATTGACATATCGGTTCGTCATAGGCACCCGACGGGTTTTTTTGGGGGTCGTCTTCTATCCGCTCGATCATCAGCCCTGGGCGTCACGAGTCCGCTAAACAATCGTCTTCAAGTTGCTTGTGACCGCAATATCCGTCCCCGAGGACGGCGTGTATTCGTTCCATTCGGCGATGAGTTCGCCGCTCACGCCGGGCTGGACGATCGGGAACACGATCGCCTCGCCGCCGTGGGGGTGATCGAGGCTGTCGACGGTGATGTGCGTCGCGTCGCGGATCGCGACGATTCGTTTCGCCTCTTGCTTGCCGAAGTCGGCACCGGGGTCTTCGTTGGTATCGACACGCGAGTCGATCACCACCTGGGCACCGACGATGAATCCGAGGCTCGAATCGACCTCGATCTCGACCGGGCCTGGGCTGGCCGAAAGTTGGGACTTCGACGTTGTGAAGACCCAGTCCTCGACTCGGATCGCGGTCCGTGAGGGGTTCGCGGGCGGAATTCCCGGATAATTCCGGTCGTCGTAGGCCGCGATCTCCTGCGCGATCGTCAGGTAGGGGTGATTGGGGTCGATGGTCGCTCCCCGGAAGCCACCCTCGGCGAACGCGACCCAGGCTACTTCCCATCCCTTGCGGACCGTGAGCACGACTCGCGCAGCGCCGGCCCGCAGGAACGCCTGGCGACTCGCGTCGGGGTGCTTGATCTGGCGGATGAATTCCCACGCCGGGGGCACGTCCCAGAAGTAGGAGTAGAGGAACGAGACCACGTTCTCCCACTCGATCGCCTGATTGATGAACCGCACCTGATCTTCGTAAATCTTCGCCGTGCTCCAATCCCACGGCGAGGGATCGAGCCCGTTGCCCGTGAAGCCGACCCCATGGGCCAGGTCGGCACCGGATAGCGTGAGTGCATCGACTACACCCTTCGGTACGAATTCGAAGCCCGGCCCGAGCAGCGAGCGCAGAACGCCTTTCATGATCTCGTCGTTCTCCTCACGCCGGAGGGTGAGGGTATCGACATTGTTGAGTCGATCTTCGATCTCGGAAATCTGCGAGTTGAGGTATTGTTGGTCGGCGTAATAGGTGTTCTGGGCCGCGTTGTAGAGCGCCGTCCAGACTGCCGACACCCATTGGTCCAGGGCCTGGCCGGTGACGACGGAGGTCACGGTGAACGTGGCGGCACCGGTACCGCAGCGTGCCACGAAATACGTGATCGTCTGGAGGCCGGTAAGTCCCACCATGAATTGATTGAATGCGCTGAGATCGACGGTCTTGGTCGGTACGCCGTGGGGCAGGTCCTCCGCCCTTCCGCTCCCGAAGACGTAAAATCCCCTGTCGTTGTCGACATTGCTGAGGAAAACCTCGGTCGTGACGCCCGAAATCTCGTATCCGTCGGGCACGGTGACGTTGAGCTGAATGAAGTGAAACGTCGCGTCGGTGTCATTGTTCGACAAGCCCGGGATCGGACCGCCGATCGTCTGCACATGCGAAAGCTCGGGCATCAAGGGAACCTGCGCGCCGTATTGATTGGCAAGTGCTTTGTAAGTCTGATTGTTGATATCGCCGAACTTGATTGGGAAGACAAATGGTTGGCCGCTCTTCGCCTTGAGGCTGTCGAGTTGGGCGAATACCTCGCGCAATGCCCCGGCGGGTTCGGGAATGACGAGGTCGTAGGTCAGCCTCAGCCCATAGCGGTAAAGCCTGACTCTCCACTTACGCATCATGCTGAAGTAGTCGATCCGGATCGGGTCGGTGAGGCTCGGATTGACGAGTTTCCTCGTGGTGGCCTCCGAAGTGCCCGTGACGGTCGTGCTCGATATCGTCACCTTGTGTTCTTGCTTGGCGCGAGAGGATGCCTTCTGGGTGACGGCGACGGCGTGCTTGCGGCTATCCGTCGCCGACTGCGACGACGTGTCTTGCGCCCCGTAGCTGCTCGTCACCGACCCGGAGATGAGCGGTATCCCGCCGGAGACCGTCCCCGTGATGTTGAACTGATTGGCGTGCGAAATCTGCGACGTGGTCGATTGGGCGAGTTCGGTGTTGTCCGTCACGCCGGTTTCGCTGTAGGTTTCGAGCGAGTCGGTGACGATCGAGGTGAATTCCTTGGTCGTCACCGACCATTCCTTCTGGACGACCGAGGTCTCCTCGCCGGGGGCGAGCGGGATCGTCGCGATCAGCGCCCCTCGTTCGATCCCCGCCGGCGTCATTTCGAGGCGCTCGAGGTTGAGCATCCCGATCGGCGAAGTGTTGACATTGAGATCGAACCCCTTGTTCGCCACGCTCGCCCGGTTGAGCAAGTGCTGTGCGGTGCCGAGTTCGCCAACGGTTGCGCTCGGACTCGATGCAAGCGAGGCAACCGTGGTGCCCATCGCGCCCGCGATGCCACGCGCGGGCGACGGTGCTCCAACAAGGCCGACGGCCTGTTTGCGGAGCCCGGCGACGGCATGGCCGAAGGTCTGGAGGGTCGCGGTCTGGAGGGTCGCGAATTCGCCCGGCGATGGCAAGAGCGAGGGAATCGGATAGCCTTCGAGGGCGGTCAGGAGATCCCAGATCGGGCTGTGTGCGGAGAGTTGATCGTCATGGGACGAGACGTCCGAGAACGCGGCGAGGTTCCTTCGGACCGCGTCGACCTCGCCGGGTTGGAGCGAGAGTTGGCGGAGAAAGCCGAATTTGAGGAGCGCCCGGCCTAGGATCGGGACGTCGACGTTCAGCGGCACGAGCGTCGCCTTGGCGATCGACCGGGAAGAGCTCGTGAGCACGGGGGATGGGCTCGGAATCGGCGCGATTTGTGGCGAGGGGTTCAACGCGCCCGCGATGGCATTCAGGAGCGTCGACCCGTCATCATCGGCGGTTAACTGCCAGATCATGACGCCCGCGAGGCTCTTGTCACGCACGTACCCCGCCTTGAGGGCGACCGATTGTGCGTCATCGTAGCTGATCAACAGGCCCGTATCGGGGTCGAAGAGCCACGGCGACTGCGCCTCGGCACTCCAGAACCTCGGGGAGTTGCCGACGTAATTCCTTTCAATGTCGCCGAAGTCGAGGAGGCCGTCGGGTTGCCATGTGCCTTGCGCCGGCCCGCTGGCGGGTTGATACATGCCGTGATTCTTGTCACGGATCGCCTTCCAAGCCTGACCGATGAACGAAATCCCCACGACCACTTTCGAAGCCGGCACGCCCGCCAGGAGCAGGCCCTTGACGGCGGAATCCACATTATAGGATGCATGCCGGGTTCCGGTTTCGGGATCGCTCAACTGGGCGGTCATCGGTGCCGCGAAGTGGGTCCGCACGCCCGACGAGGTGTCCGACGCCAGAGAGAAGTCGTATGCCTTAAGATTGATCCAGTCGAGGCTTTGATGGACCTGCCCAACATCAACGTTGGCGATCCGATCGGGCCTCGCCGGCACGGCGGCCGTCAGCAGATAACGGCCCCCATCCGTCGCGCCTTGGGCGTCGAGTTGGCTGCGCAACTCTTTGAGGAATGCGGTAAGTCGAGGCTTGTCCGCCGGCGGGGGGAAATCCCAGTCGACATCGATCCCGTCAAACCCGGAGACTTTCATGAAGCGGATGCAAGACTGGGCGAGATCATGGCGAGAGGTCGCGTTCTTCACCGCGTCCGAGAAGTTGGCGGTGCTCGTGGCACCGCCGACGGATATGAGCGTCCGCAGGGCGAGGTTCCGTCGTTTGAGCAACTGGAGCGCGGGAAAGTTGATCTGATCGTCGAGGGGGTTTATCGAAATACAGGTACCTGTACCGGACGCAATATCGGCCGAAGCGTAGATGAGATGCGATAATTGTTCGGCCGGAATATTCGAGACTTCGTAGTCTCTGGCGTGGATCGCCCCCGCGGGATAATAGGCGACAAGCAGTTTACCGGCTGGTTGGCTCATCGGCGTCGGCCTTTCCGGGAGGGATGGTTCGTGGTCTTTTGCTTATCTCTCGTCGCGGGACCGAATCCTGCAGAGATCAAGCTCCCATCGCCACCATCTCCAGTCCAATCAATTCTCACAAATTCTGGAAATCTATATCGGCTCATTGATGGATTGCGGATTGGTGTCCGATTCGAATGGCACGAACTTAGGAACGGGCCGGGAATAACTTCCCGGTTTCATGATCCGCTGGGGATCGCACGGTAGTTCCACTTGGGCAAGACCTTGTCGAAGGCGATCTTCATCGACTCCTTGAATCCCTCAGCGCACTTGCGGCCCGTCTCGTAGACCTTCTCAAGCATCTTCACCGTCACGGTCAAGCCGGTCCGAGTGCTCGCCTTTGCCATGTCGTACTGCGCCGTCTCCAGCGTTCGGAAGATCACTCCGCGGCATGCCCGCGTCACGTGCGGGAACAGCCGGTGCTCGATTGGATTGTACTTCGAGCAGTACGGCGGATAGTGCGCCACCCGGATCTCAATCTCGAGCCGATCCGCCAAGTTCTGAAGCTCCTCTTTGAAGACGTACCGCGTCGCACTGTTGCTGCCGCCTCCATCGCACAGGACGAGGATCTTCTTGGCCTTGGGATAACCCATGCGGCCGTGCTCCTCCCACCAGGCCGCGATGCTGTCGCAGGCCAGTTCGCTGGTGTCGTGGCTGGTGTTGAGGTGGAGGAAGCCTTGGTTCTTGCCCACGTCGTAGACCCCGTGGGGGATCACCACGCCGGAACCCGCGCTGCCGAAATCATGGTCGTTCGTCTCGATCGTCGCCTGCGCGTCGATCCGGCCCTCGCGGTAGAAATCCCCGAGCAACTCCTTCTTCTTCGTGTCGATGCTGATCACCGGCAAGCCGGCCTTCAGGTACTTTTTCTTCAGGCGGCCGATCTTCTCGAACTGCGCGTTGCGATCTTGATGCTGGCCCATCGTCTTCTTCTTCAGCGCCTTGCGCCGGCGGTAGCCATGCTGCCGGAGCAACTGGGACACCACGTCGCGGCTCACCG
>JAYVYS010000015.1:0-10338 GCA_043784005.1 Isosphaeraceae bacterium | reverse complement strand
CATTCACCGGATCTTGACCGGTTCGCGCAAGCCCCTCGCGTCGATTTTCCCGGGACGCGAGTCGCGGCGATCCTCCTCCCGATCGCTCTCGCCTCGGCTTGAAACCCTTGAGTCGATCGAGCTATTGAGCCACGGCGGACTGTCGCCGGCCGCGCTCGCCAAACTGAAGCCGGTCGCTCAGATACAGGCCCTGGAAATTCCATTCAGCAACCAGACCGCGACGGTCAACCAGGTCAGAGCGGCGTCGATTTCGCAAAGCTCCGTGACGACCACGCAAACGTCGACGGTGCCGAACACGCTCACCAACTTCAACCAGGCCTTCGCGCCCCCGATCAGCCTCTTCGACCCGACACTCGGCACACTTGTCGCGGTCCACGTCACGGCGACCGCGAGCATTTCGAGCCAGATCACCTCGCAGAACCTGAGCACCACCACTCCCGCGACGATCACGGGGTTTGCCAACGGGTCATTCACGATCAGCGGCCTTCAGCCAGCCAACGCGACGCTCAGCGGAACACTCGCGGGGACCACGCCGCCGGCGACCGTCACGGCCAACGCGGGTGATCCCAACTTCGGCGGTACATCGACCGCCACGTTCGGAACCCTCACCGCATCCAAACTCCTCACGATGGATTACACGGCTCAGAGCGATCTGAACTTCTTCACGTCAACCATAGGTCGTACCGCGATCACTCCGGTTCTCGTTGAGAACGCCCAGGCGGGTGCTTCCGCCCCCAACGGCAACCTCCAGACACAAGTGCTAACCTCAGGCGCGGGATCAATCACGGTCGGCTACGATTACGTCGCGACGTGCCCGCCGGTCACTCATCTCCTGCGCTTCGGCATCCATCAACAGCCGACCCAGCTCTACGTAACCTTTGGCGGCCCGATCAACGCCACCGACGCCAACAATCCGAGCTACTATAAGATCGTCGCCCCGAACAAAGCCGGCAGCTTCACCGGGCCGGGAACATCGACGATCGCGGTGACTTCCGCGACTTACAACCCGAACACCTTCACGGTAAAACTGATCACGGCCAAGCAGCTCAACGTCCACCAGCTCTTTCAGCTCGTGATCTCACTCCCGTGCACAAGGGGAAACCCGACTGTGATCCTCTTCGGAGGCAAGAACAGCCTCGGCGGCTTCACAAGCCATCAGGGAACTCTGGTGACTGTGTCGCATGGCAAGATCGTACGCTAGGATGGCCGGAGCAAATTCTCGGGAGAGTTTCGCCGCTCTCCCGAGAACGCTTGATTCCGATAAAACGATTCAAGGTTCAGTCGGTACACCGCGATGCGCACAGTTTCCGGCCCTAAAACGCGATCGACACGAGCGAGCATTAACCGTTTGACGCTGGGCTTGCTCCTGGTCGGAATCGCGATCTTCCTTTTCGCAGTCAACCGACTCAATCAAGCGATTCAGTCCGCGAGGAATGCCGCCCGGGCGTCCACGGTCCTCTGAAACCTCAAGCAGATCGGGTTGGCGGTCGCCAACTATGAATCGACATTCGGCAGCCTTCCGCCTGCGTATGTCCTCGGGCCGGATGGCCGACCATGGCATAGCTGGCGCGTCCTGATCCTTCCTTTTCTCGAACAATCGGAAGTTTATAACGCCTACCGATTCGACGAGCCCTGGGACGGCCCCAACAATCGCAAACTCGCTGGCAAGGTCGGCTCCATCTTCCTCCGCTCGGGTCTTGATCCCGCCACACGGCAAACCACGAGTTTCGTCGCGGTCGTCGGACGAGAAACCGCCTGGCCCGGCGAGAAGGCACTCACGTTTGACGAGATCGGCGACGGCACGCGGGATACGATTATGATCGTCGAAGTTCCCGACGGGTCAATCCCCTGGATGGCCCCGGCGGACCTCGAATTTGACCGGATGAGCTTCCGGCTCAACGACAAGAAAGGACCGGGACTCGGGAGCAGGTTTGGGGGCGCTCGGGTCACGACGGTCAATGACATGGTCTGGACGCTCCGAGACAATCTCCCACCCGAACGCCTCCGCGCCCTTCTCACCGCCAACGGTCGTGAGCCGATCGATTGGGATGAACTCTACGCCCCACGCCCCTGAGCCGGCGAAATCGTGACGACACGTGCCTTGGAAACCTTCAAGACGTGCGTCGGCTACGGTCGATATTTTAACGTTTGCCACGCTCTTTCATCATGATGCCTGGATTTGTCGGGAGACCTTCATGGCCGAACGTTCGACCGCCCCGGACCCCCGACATTCGCTCGACGCCGGCCATCCTCACGGCTGGAAATTCCTGCTCATCGCCGAACTTCGCGAGCTTGCGCCGCGGCGTCCGTGGGGCCGGGCTTTGATGGCGATCGGCTGGGTCCACCTGGCCTTTTTCATCGCCTGCCAGGTTGCCTACTCAACAGGTGTCCGCGCCTCTTGGGTATCACTCTCGCTCTGGGGGGCTGAGATCGGCTGCGTCTTGCTGGCGATGCGGCTGGTCGTGGGCAAAGACTGGATTCGCGAGGCCCCTGCCGTCGAATTGATTGTCCGCGTCTGGATCACGTTCTTGATTCTCTCGTTCAATGTCGCGTCGCTGAACACCCTGACCGGCTGGACGATGGACTGGTTCAAACCCGTTTGGTGCACGCTCGCATCGTTTGGATTCGCGACGATGGCTTGGCTTTTCGGGCTTCGCTTTCTCGTCCCCGCCTTTCTGATGTACTTCACGGGCCTCTTGATGGTCCAACTCCCGGCATGGAATTACCTGATCCATGGGATCTCTTGGTGGGCCACGCTTCAAGCGCTCGGGTGGGACATGAACCGCCGGAGTGAGCGACTTGCCCGGCTCTCGGGTCACACTTCGACGCTCTCCGTCGCAACAGGCAAGTCGGACAACACGACTTCCCACCCGGAGACGTTGTCCGCCTCCGCGGCGTGATCGCGCACATCCCACTATCCCTTTCCGGGCGACTCCGGCCATAATCTTGGACCTGCTGATCCTTCTCGACAGATCCGAGGAGCCCGTCTCATGGCCCTTGTACGAATCCGCTCGACCGTGGTCACATTCGGTTGCCTCGCGATCACGCTTGCGTTCGGCATTTCCGCCAAGGGCCAGATTGCCTTCGCCCCGGTTGTCAATTCCTTCCCCAATGGGGTTACCCTCAACGTCACCCCCGTCGTTTCCCACGACCGCCGTTATGTCCGAATGAGCTTGAATCCTATCTTCAACTCCCTCCAAGGCTTCGACGCCTACTCCGTTCCCTTCGCGGTTTCAGGCCAAGGGGGTGGAGGCGCGGGCGGTGGAGGAGGACTGGGAGGGCTGGGCGGTGGGGGATTAGGAGGAGTCGGCGGTGGGGGAGGCGCGGGCGGCGGATTTCGGAGCGTGACCTTTAACGCGGGCATGAATGGCGTGGAATCGGGCGGAGTCTATCCGTCATCCGCCTACGCTTCCGCCGAAGTGTCCTCGATCCTCGCCGGAAATTCGGGGTATGCCTATCCTCCCGAGTTCGACACCGAACCCGAACGGAATCTCAAGCCTCGCGTCAAGGCCGTCAAGAAGCCCTCGCGAACCGCCCGCCCGAAGAAAGCCGCTCCCACCACGAAGCGCTGAGCCGGTTCCGCTGGTCATTGGGCAACGAGGACCAAAATCCGTGCCCAAGCGGTCGTCAAACCCAACGGAGATCGTCGATCTCTGGTTGCTTAGCGATAGGCGGGAAATACCTTCCCGATTCCGATCCCAGGTGGCTGGGGTTGCGACGCGACGATTCCGGGCCGATGTTTTGGAGTGCGGGAGCTTGCTCCCCCTTTATTCGCCTGTTTAAAGCGTCGGCAAGCCGTCGCACTCCAAAGAGCCCTCAATCCAGCCGCGAAGTGATTGCCGGCCTATTTCTTAGCCGATTCCGACCAGCGTCGAATCGGTAAAAGCAGGCTCCGGCGGAGTCCAGGAGGGAAGCTCGCAGAGCCCTCCTCCGATGAAGGTATGGTGCCAGAGTTGTGTCGCCACGACGCTCGTGAGGTGCATGTCGAGCCCAAGCTGCCGAGCACTGATCTTGGGTTTCCGAAGCCGTTCCGCGCGCGTCGATGCGACCCGCTCCGGATCAAAGTACCCCGTCGCTCGTAGCGACTCGGGGCTTAAAAGTTGGTCAACCCATGCGGGACGATGCTCGCCGATGAAGGTCTTCGCCAAGCTCGCGCGAAACATCGTCTTGGGTCGACCGGCGATTCGCGGAGGCAAGGTCCGGGCGGCAACCTGTCGAAGGAGCCATTTGTCCTTCAAACCCCGAAGCTTGTATTCCGGGGCGATCGAGGCGCAGAAGTTGATGACATCATCATCGAGAAAAGGATAACGCGCTTCGACCGACGAGTTCATCGCGATCCGGTCCCCTTTGCCGAAGAGCAAAAGACCCGGAAGCATTAACTTATAGCCAACGTAAAGCGATTGATTCAGCGGATGCCACCGCTTCATACCCTGATTCGGAACGTCCAGATCCGCGTAAGCCGAGTGACCGTCGAGCTGATCCCACAATCCATCGGAATAGAGAAGCGATCGGGTCTGTCCGAGAACGTCGTAAAGCTCTTGCTGTGCCGTTCTTACACCATTGATCGGGAACGGAGCGGGAGATCGTGAGAGGTCTCCGCCGATCGATTTCAGCATTCGCTTCCGCAGAAACGTGCCGATCGGGCCGCCGGGACTTCGGAAGATCGCGTCGCGCACCTTCTGCATCTTGAACCAGACATAACCCGCGAGCGCTTCGTCAGCCCCTTCGCCGGTGAGAGTGACCTTGAACCCCTGCGCGTGGACCGCGGCGGCCAGCTTTAAAAGACAGGCGCACGACGTATCCATGACGGGAACCTCGGCCGCGCGAATCAGCTCCGGATAGGCGTCCGCGATGTCTCCCTGATTCATCGTCACGGTCGTCATCGGAGAGCCGAGCATCCGGGCCGCCTCGGCCGCCTGGGTTCGTTCATCGGGCCCCGCTTTGTCCAGGCCGATCGTGAACGAGGGAACAGCCTTGCCGCGCTGACGGCTGCTCATCCCAAGCACGACGGTCGAATCGAGGCCGCCGCTGATTATAGCTGACGACCGGCACGTCTCCCCGTAACCTTCGCTCAACCGCTTGTCTCAAAAGATGTTCCAGCTCGTCAACCAGAGGCGTCACGTCCGAGGATCGGCGTTCGTCTCCCTTATCGGGGAAGTCGAGGTCCCAGTATTTCCTGAGTTCGACCTGACCCTCTTTGACCCGAAGGAAATGCCCGGGGGGAATCGACTTGACCCCCTCGAAGAACGTTCGCGACGTCCCCGCGCAAAAAAACGAGAACAGGTGATCGAGCCCCTTCACGTCCGCTTTCGGTGCCACCATTCCTGAGGCGAGAAGCGACTTGACCTCCGACCCCCAGAGCAGCCAACCATCACGCTCCGCATAATAAAGGGGGCAAATACCGACTCGGTCGCGCCCGAGGATTAGCGTCCGGGTGTTCCGGTCCCAGAGCGAGACAGCGAACTGACCGCGCGCTTTCTCGAACATCCCCTCGCCGCGTTCCTCGTACAGATGGACCCACGCCTCGGTGTCGCAACGGGTCGAAAGGTGGTGACCGTTCGCCAGAAGCTCTTGCCGGAGTTCGGGATACTCGAAGAGCTCGCCGTTGAACGCCACCCAGATCGAGTGGTCTTCGTTGGGAATGGGCTGGCGACCCCCCTCCAGGTCGACAATCGAGAGCCGACGCGCCCCCAGAACGACGCCCGGCTCCGCATGAAACTGTTCGTCGTCCGGCCCCCGATGTGCGATCGCACCCGTCATCGCGAGGATACGACCTGTCGGAAACTCTCTCATCCCCTTCAGATCCAAGGCTCCGGCGATTCCGCACATCGGGCACGACTCCATCCTAAGAACGACAGGATCAACACACTTTGGGTGGGCGAGACGAGGGAGGGTTCGAGTTTCGCGCTAAATTCCAAAATAGGCGAGACGGAGCAGGAACAATCAGAAGCAATCATACCCGATAAAAAGTCACGGAAAACGTTGGGGGATGGACGTAGGACCGCGAGCCAGCTTCGAGGAAGGATGGAACCCCGCTTTGGGCCCGAGCGCCCCAACGGAAAAAGGTGCGGGGTTGGGCTAGCAAAGTCCCACCGCGATCGGTTACTTTCTCTACTTCGACTCCGGGGCTAGATCGACCGGAGTGACCCGAGCCAAGATGAGACGAGGTGCCCCGTGCCGTTCCGTCCCCGCAAAAAGAAAGTTCGACAAGCCAAGTACCATCGCTGCAAACGCTGCAACGGTCAGGTTCGGCGACATGCCGCCCGCTGCAAGAAGTGCTCGGAAGCGCAGAAGTAACCGAATCGACCTTTCCAATTGAGAACAGCCTCCCAGTCGCCAAAAGATCGGCTACGTGGGAGGCTTGTTTTGTTTCGAAGGCTCTTGACGACAATCAATCGGCGGGACGCGGTCCGGCGTCGATTCCCGCGACGCTGGCGCGGCCGAGAACTTTGACGGTCAGGTCGGATTCCACGTGAATCTGACAGGAGAGCCGGATCTCGGGCCCGAAATTCGGGTCACGCGCCAGGCGTTCGCGTTCGAGTTCCTGAATCGGACCCGGTTCTCCCGAGACGATCGCAACCCGGCAGGTCGTACAACGGGCGTTGCCGCCGCATTTGTGCAGGATGTCGATCCCCGCATCCTCGACCGCGAGTACGAGCTTGGTCCCGGTCGCGACTTCAAACGTCTTCTCTCCGTCGACGGTTACCATCGGCATGGACTGGTGATCCTCTCGCCGCAATCGGCGGGCTTGGGTGTTTTGCTGGAGGCCGATGCCAGGGGCGATCGCACCTTGATCATCAGAAGCCTCGTTCGCGATTAGCATAGCGACGTCGTCAAGGGCTTGTCCGGCAGGGCCAAAGGATTGCAAAGTCCCGTCGAGCAATCGATCCAGAATCGGAAACGAACCGCCGAGAACGCTAAATCCGCCGAGAAAAGCTGAGCGAGAGATCGAGCGAAAGACGGAACGCGAGAAATTCATCCCTCGTCGTGAATTCTCTCTGGTCTTTTCCGCGATGTCCGCGATCTCGGCGGTTGATCCGCTTCGATCCGACCCGACTCCGTATTTCGGATCCGACTTTGCAATCGTCCCGTCCGGCAGGGTCTTGCAATGGCCGGGAGGCTGTGACATATTTCACGCTCCCCAGAGTCAACCGCTTTCGAATCGATCGTAAAAGGCCGGAAAAACGGTCGGCAGGTCGGGGTGACTCGCGCGGGCGCACCCAAGAGTTTCTCACCGAGTCGAGGGGACGGAATTCATGAGCTGGCAGGTGGGTCTCTACGTCGCCGCCGTTATCATTCCCCTTATCGCCTTCGCCGTCGAATTTCTCTTCATTCGCTATCTCGGTCGACTCAATGCCATGATCGCCACCGGAGCGATTGGGCTTTGCTTCTTGCTGAGCCTCGTCGGATTTGTCGATTACTTCTTCGTCGAGGCGACGGGCGTCTTTTCGCACCACGCCGTCTCACAAGAAGTTCCCGGCACGGCCGCGGACGATCACGCTCAGGCTCATCAAGAGCCGCACGCGGCGGACGCGGGGCACGAATCGGCCCACCACGGTCCCGTCGCCTGGAAAGGAAGCTGGGACTGGATTTCGCTGGGCGGTGGAACGGACGTCGCGGGTAAATCTCTCCCGCCGCTAGTGATCCCGCTCGCCGTTCACATCGACAACTTGACGGTCATCATGTTCCTGATGGTGACGTTCATCGCCACGTTGATCCATATTTACTCGATGGGCTACATGCACGACGATCCGCGATTTCCGCGTTTCTTCGCGTATTTGTCGCTCTTTTGCTTCTCGATGCTGGGCCTGGTCGCGGCGGCGAACGTTTTCATGGTGTTCCTGTTCTGGGAGCTCGTGGGCGTTTGCTCATATTTGCTGATCGGCTTCTGGTACGAAGAGAAGAAAAACGCTGACGCGGCGAATAAGGCGTTCATCGTGAATCGCGTGGGCGACGTCGGAATGCTTATGGGCCTCGGCCTGATCTGGACCAGCCTCGGCACGTTCAACATCGACGAAATCAACAACGGCCTTCGAGGCGCTGACGGCAAGCTCCATATGGCGGCGGTGGCGGGCTCGGACGAAGACGCGGTGCAAATGATCGATCGGGAGACCGGAAAGGCCCTGATCGACGAATCGGGTCGCGTGCGACAGATCCCGATGTGGATGTTAACGCTGGGAGGACTCGGAATTTTCGCCGGTTGCGTCGGTAAGAGTGCCCAGTTTCCGCTCCACGTCTGGCTTCCCGATGCGATGGCCGGTCCAACGCCCGTTTCGGCGCTGATCCACGCGGCGACCATGGTCGCGGCGGGCGTGTATCTTGTGGGGCGATTCTATCCGTTGTTTACCGAGAGCGTCTTGCTCTATATCGCGTACACGGGCGGGATCACATTGTTCATCGCGGCGTCGATCGCGGTTGTGCAAACCGACTACAAGAAGGTGCTGGCCTACTCGACGGTCAGCCAACTCGGCTTCATGATGCTGGGCCTCGGAGTCGGCGGTTGGGCCGCGGGACTGTTCCATCTGATCACTCACGCCTTCTTCAAGGCTTTGTTATTCCTGGGTGCGGGAAGCGTTTACCACAGCGTCCACACGTACGAGATGCCGGTCCTCGGTGGACTCCGCAAAAAGATGCCGATCACGGCGACAACGATGCTGATCGGGACGTTGGCGATCTCGGGCGTCCCGTTTTTTAGCGGGTTCTACTCGAAAGACGCGATCCTCGCCGCCTCGCTCTACCGGGTGTTCAAGGTTCCTGGAGGCGGAATTCACTTCCTGCTCTTCCTGCTCCCCGCGCTGGGGGCGACGATCACCGCCTTCTACATGTTCCGGATGTGGTTCCTGGTCTTTGCGGGAGAACCTCGGGGCTACCCGGAGGGAGTCGCTCATGCGATTGAGCCCTCACCGACCACTTTGCACGGACATGACGACGCGCACGGGCACGACGATGCCCATGCCCCCACGGTGGCACACGCCCACGACGCCCATCATGGCAACCCCTACGATCACGCCCACGAAAGTGCGCCGATGATGACCTGGCCGTTGATCGCGCTGGCGATTCCGGCCGTATTCGTGGGATGGACATGGCAGCTTGGCCTCCCGTTTGATGAGCCGGTGCTCGAGATGTTGCTGACCTACGGCGAACCGGTCCGGGGGAACGACCTCTGGTCGATGCACTACCTCGCCATGGCGGCATCCTTCTTGATCGCCGCGAGCGGCATCGGTGCGGGGATCGCGTTCTACGCTCCTCCCCTGCCCTACGTCTTCAATCGACGATTCAGGCCGGATACGGTTGTGTCGCGGTTCTCTGGAGTTCACACGTTTCTGGTCCACAAGTGGTACTTCGATGAACTCTACAACTTCCTCTTCGTACAGCCGACCCTGGCCCTCGGTCGTGGCCTGGCGGATTTCGATAAACGCGTGGTCGACGGAATCGTTAACAGCAGCGCGGGGATGACCGAACTCTTGAGCAGGCTTGAAGGGGTCTTCGATCGAATCGCCGTCGATGGGCTAGTAAACCTGGTTGCTCAGGCAACTTATACCGTGGGCGATTACAGCAGAATGTTGCAGACCGGCAAACTCCGCAACTATCTGATGTTTCTTTCCGTGGCCCTGGTGGGCCTGTTCGCGGGCGTTTTCGTGTGGGTACGCGGCTGAGGTGAGACGTTGACCGTCCGAGCATCCTCTTTGGAATTCTTCACCCTAACGGGACGCGGGTTGGAATCAACATGAGCGACGAACTTCTGCTGACCTTGCTCTGGCTCATCCCGCTCATTGGCTCGGTGCTGGTTCTGTTCCTGCCGAAGCAGGCGGTGCCGGTGGTCCGTTGGGTGGCGCTGGGCGTCACGGCGTTGACGTTTCTGCTGACAATCCACGCGTTTTTAGTCTACGTCGGTGCCGATTCGAGCGGGCTTCCCTCTCTGGCGGACCGTGCGAAGAACAACACGCTCCAGGCCGCGAACATGGCGGGGGAACTGACGGAGAGCGTCGAGCCGTTGGTCGGCCAGAATGATCTCATGATTCGTCGCGCATGGATTCCCTACTTCAATATTCAGTATTCGCTGGGCCTTGACGGCATCAGCTTGAGCCTCGTCCTTCTGACGGGCTTGGTGAGCTTTCTGGCGTGCCTGGCGTCGTGGAACATCGATAAACAGGTGAAGGGTTATTATTCCCTTTTCCTCTTGCTCGTGGCGAGCATGATGGGGGTGTTTCTCTCGCTTGACCTGTTCCTGTTTTACGTCTTCTTCGAAGTCATGCTCTTGCCGATGTACTTTCTGATCGCCGTCTGGGGGGGTGAGAATCGAGAGTATGCGGCCATCAAGTTCTTGCTCTACACGCT
>JAYVYS010000014.1:0-11808 GCA_043784005.1 Isosphaeraceae bacterium | reverse complement strand
GAAACGTTGCACTTTGGTCACGTGCGACAGCAGACGGCCGGGGTGATTTCAACATTACTATAATATGATTCTATCTATGAATTATTATTATACATACTGACCAAACATAGACTTATACAAATAATTAATGCGACGGATTTGTAAGCAAGGTGTTCGAGCTGCACGCTCAGGTCCACGCCCACCACGTTGACCGACGGAGGAACGATCAGGGGAACCGGTGCGAAATTCAAAATCCCCAAGATCCCTGAGGCAATCATGAGGTCAGCGACATGCTGGGCGAATTCGGCCGGAACCGAAAGCACTGCCAGGGTGATGTCGTGGGTGGAAACAGTTTTGCGAAGTGATTCGATCGGCAGAACGGTCAGCCCGTCGAACATCTGGCCGACCTTTTCCGGGTCGTTGTCGAAGAGCGCGACGATGTGGAAACCCCTGCTTTTGAAGCCTTTATAGTTCAAGAGCGCGCGACCAAGGTTGCCCATACCGACCATCGCGAGCGGCCACTCACGGTCGATCCCAAGGATGTGCCTTAGCGTGACGCTCAGTTCATCGATCCGGTAGCCGATCCCTGGATAGCCGAACTGACCAAAGAAGGCCAGATCCTTGCGAATCTGTGCGTTATTGATCGCCAGGGCCGAGCCGAGCTGGCTGCTTGAAACCGTGGTATAGCCCTGCCTCTGCAACGTCTCAAGCTGACGCAGATAGAGGCTGACTCTCCCCACAACCGCCTTGGGGGCCAGTTTTTCGCCTGTGGGGTCGCGGCTCGGGTCCCTCAATGTTGGGCGGCTCCCGGGAGACGGTCAAATGAGTGGTCGAAATCCATGCTACCACCTGAGTAATGACTTTACCTAACGTTCACGGTCGGTTCAAGGCGAGTCGGAAGACGTGACATATTGGTAGGACCCTGGCAACAAACCCTTAAAACGGATGTCGCCGTCAACAACCGTGATTTCGCCTTGAACAAGTCGTATGGCCTCGGCCATTGTCGCGAATCCCGATCCAGCGATTGGCGAAGGAGAGCCCGAACCGCCTTCGATCATGGGTGCGATGAAGACATCCACTTCCTCGATTTGCCGGGCCTCCAGAAACGCGCCAAGCACCTTGGCACCCCCTTCGACGAGGATGTTCGTCATGCCTCTCCGACCCAATTCATCGAGCAGAGGTTCGATGGGAATACGGCCGTCCTTCGCGATGAACTCCAGTACCTCGCATCCGCATTCTCTCAACTTCTGGACACGATGACCCGGGGCGTTCTCGGTGACGACCACACAGACCGGGATCTCCCGGGCGGTTCTTGCCAGCACGCTAGAGAGAGGAAGTCTCGCCGAGGAGTCAAGCACGACACGGCTGGGAATGCGCGCGCCCTGAGGACGGACCGTGAGCCGAGGATCATCGGACAGCGCCGCACCGATGCCGACCACGATCGCGTCCATCCGGCCACGAACCTCGTGAACCAAGGCCCGCGATCGGGGGCCGGAAATCCAAGCGCTCTGGCCGTTCGCGGTGGCGATTTTGCCGTCGAGCGTCATGGCCCATTTGGCAGTGACGTAGGGCTTTCCCGTCATGATTCGTTTCAGGTAAGGCGAGTTCAGGCGGCACGATGCTTCCGCCTCAAGGCCGACCTCGACCGCGATCCCGACCTCTTTCAGCCTTGAAATCCCTCCGCCATCGACTTTTGGATAAGGATCGCGAACGGCGACAACTACCCGCGCGACCCCTGCCTCGATCACCGCATCGACACAAGCGGGCGTTTTGCCTTGGTGACAGCACGGTTCCAAGGTCACATAAAGTGTGGCCCCACGCGCCGCCTCGCCTGCCCGTCGTAACGCAACGACCTCGGCGTGGGGTCCCCCGAAAACCTCGTGGTAGCCCACCGCGACAAGACGGTCTTCTCGAATGAGCACCGCTCCCACCAAGGGGTTCGGTTCCACAAATCCGCGCGCGCGAGCCGCTTCCGCGAGAGCCCTAAGCATCCAATAGCGATCTCGCTCCGGATTGCTCACGCCAGCGCTCCCGGTACAAAGCTCAATACGGGCTCGATGGGTTCGCAGCCGGGCCTGGAGAAGCCGGGACTGTGGCATTCACCGCAGGTTTCGCGGACGGGGCGGGCGATTGCGCGGCCTTGGTTTTGGCATCGGGCATCTCGCCGTCCGGGAAAACCAGCCGGTAGAGGATCGTGAGCCGACGTCGCGCTTCGTCGGGAGGAAGGGTATCGAAGCTACTTCGTATCCAGAAGGGGAGAGAATCGTCGAATTGCAGAATCTTCTCGGGACGTGCCGGCTTGGGACGGTTTTCAAGGAAGTAATAATGATCAAGAAGGCGTGCTTTGACACTTTCGTCTTTCTTGGCGTCTTCAAATTTTTTTACAAACGGATAAAGTCGCGTTTTGGAGACGTGTGCGAGCAATGATTCGGTGGCCTGGGGTGAAGGCTTCTTGACGGGATCGACCTTCAGGTCGTTCGCAAATTGCGAGAGTTTTCGCAGTCGTTCGGGCTCGTTGAGCTTGCGTATCGTTTCTTTCTGCGGCTCGGAGAGTGCGAACCACACTTTGATCTGGTCGGCGAGGACAAAGGGAGAGACGCTTCCGAACTCCGCGATCACAAAGTAAGGAAGTCTACGTGTGCGAGTCGATCGTTCCTCGGCGTAGAGCTTCTCGACGAGCTTGAGTTTCGGCTCGGTGGAAAGGGCGACGAGTTCATCGCGCTGAGATTCGGGAAGACGTCGCAACCAGAGATGATAACGTCGAAGGACGGTAAGGTCGTTTTCTCGCGCTTCGGGAGATTCGGCGGCGAGGTTTTCGTCAATCGCACGAATCGCGTCTTGCTTATCCCGAGGGAGGCTATCGAAGGCACGGATGCGACCCGCAAGCGCGTTGCGGCGCTCTCTCGGCATGGATTCCAGTCGCAACCAGTGCTCGCTTTCGAGGGGCGTGCCAGCACCTTCGAAGACGACGAGTACGAATGTGGCCAGTGTGACGAACAGTCGGGGTGAAAGGTTCCGCAACGAATCTGCCTCACTGAGGACGTTCGCCTCGTGGATCGTCCTCCGGCTCGGAGCCGAATTCCTTCGTATCCGCCAATAATTTGAGAAAGGAAAAGTCGCCCGCGCCACGATATTCGTCGAGATGCTCAGCGATTGAGAGATCCTTCGTCAACCGTTCCGTGGAATTGGGCCAGATCCATCGAGTGCTTCCCCAGCCGATCCCAAAGGCAATGCACGCAGCGACCACCCAAACTAATGAACTAACAAGCGTTCGCCCCCCTTTGACGAACGCTGTCTCCAAACGGCCCCCCTCAAGGTCGATCTTGCGAATTTCTGTGAGGGTTCTTTCGCTCAAATCCCGCGAGGGTCCGGGATGGGAGAGATGATCGAGAAGTTCCCAGGTCTTTTCCAGTGTCTCGGCCTCCCGTCGCGCAGTGGCGCTATGGGTGAGCTTGGACGCAATCACACGGGCTTCGCCCTCGGGCAGCTCTCTGTCAAGATAAGCAACGAGGTTTGCCCGCTCAGTGGGCGTCAATCGTTGCTGATCCTGAGCCATTGCGCGGGCATCCCCCAAACAAACCGATCGCGAATAACACCAGTGTGTCTTCAGAAAGCTTCGCTACCCCAGGTCGGAGTCCTCGTTTTTTCTCAGCCGATCAGAAGGATTGATTTCCAACCGAGCCTCGGACAAAACGTCCAGTGGTCCTTAGCCGGCTCCGCCCATGCCACCCATGCCGCCACCCATTCCACCCATGCCACCTCCCATTCCGCCCATCCCGCCGCCACCGCCTCGACTCTTAGTGACCGCGAGGTTACGATTCGGGCCGCGACCGGAACGCATCATCGGGAAATACTGGGCGGTCCGACCGTAGTATAGGGGGGGACCTGAGCCACGGATTGATCCACCTCCAAACATACCGCCGTTGGACGCGCTTGGCGAACGCGACCGTCCTGAGCGTTTTGAGTTCGCACCAAGGGGGTCGTCCTCGTCGCCGTAAGGCGAGATCGGGTCATAGAGCGAGCTACGGTCGGTCGAAGCGCTAGATTGACGCGCGGCCGTGATCTGGTTGAGGGTGTCCATAGGTGTTGACTGGTTGGCCATGTATTGCTGATGAGGCAAGTAGTAGCCGTAGTAAAACGAGAAGACGTCGGAACCGACGCCTAACTGCGCGGAAGCACGCTCGGCAGGTATCAATACTGAGATCGCCAGGATGGCGGCGGCCAGACCCAAAGATCGACCTCGCATATGCAAACCTCCCCGAGCTTGTTTCGGAGTACTGCGGAAGGATCGGAGAAACCCGGCGATCGTGGGATCACTCAAGGAATCCCCGCGCTTTTAGTATATCGCGAGTCTAACCCGGAGCAAGCCTGACGAACGATTCCCAACCACGATCATCGATCTATTCGGGAAAGTTGGGAGTTTCTGATCCGATGGCGGTGGGATTATGATGAGAAATCTCCGTCGCGTGTCGCGCGGATTCGTGTTGCTTGGTCGTTTCAGGAAATGCGAGGCGGTCGATGTTGAGGTCGATCCAGGATTTCAGCCGGAATAACGCCTGGAACCTTGGCGTTTTGGGGCTACTGTTGTTCACGGTGTTTGGACTGCCGTATGCCTTTCGGGTCTGGAAAGATGTGAGGGAAGGACCCGATGACGAGACCACCGACGTCGAGGACGTGATCGGGCCGTTGACCGACGCCTACGCCGCTGGCGAAATCTCCAAGGAAGAGTACGATCGCATCCAAATCTCGGTGGAAAAGTCTGACCTGAAGGCTCGGAGCGAATGACACAGGGTTGGGCTACCCCTTTCCTGGTTCAGTCGTTCAACGGGTTGACGCGATCCAGCAAACCATCCGATGGAATGGCGATCCTTGTCGGGATTCGGCTCAAGAGTGTCTCATCCTCATGACTCAAAGTGCGAAGTCAGGGTTCGAAAAACGCGATTCGAGGTGGAAAAACTGAGAGCAGAAACGGATGTCTCAGTTTCCGCCTCTCGGATCTCGAAACTCGATATTCCGATCATGCTTTTGATCGCCTTACGGGAATGCAACAGCCCACGAATTCGGCTTGTCCTGATTGACGGATTGACCTAGATTTCGCTGCGATCCTGCATCACATCCGCCTCGTCGCCGTTCTGATCGCGAAGGGAATCGCATGGAATCTCCCTTTCACTCGGTGTGCCGAAGCCGGCTGATCCGAAGACTTGTCCTCGGCATCGGGAGCGTGGCCGGTCTGGCATATCTGGGAATCTCGCTTTTCTCCGCGGACGTTTTAACACGAAGTCATAACCGAGGCGCGAGCGTGGACCCGCTCGCCGTGAGTGCAGAGGCAACCGCTTGGAGCGTGAAGACCGAAGATGGTGTGACCTTGCGAGGGTGGTATCACCCGACTCCCGAGCGTCGGCAACTTGTCGTGATTGTCCACGGACTCTGGAGTTCCTGGGACGAGATGGCGGGTCTCGGGCGTGATCTCCATGAGCGCGGTTACGACGTTTTATTGTTCGATCTCAGGGGCCATGGACAGAGCGATCCGTCGCGGGTGTTCATGGGACGTCGCGAGCGTTCAGATCTCAGAGCGGTTTTGAAGTGGGCGGAATCAGGAGGATTCTCGGCCGATCGGATTGGCTGGGTCGGTTTCTCAATGGGTGCCTCCACACTTTTGATGGAAGCGGCGCAGAATTCCCGGATCAGGGTGGCGGTGCTCGATAGTGCCTTTGGCAATCTTCCCGAACTCCTTGATGGACAACTCAGTCAACACAGCCATCTGCCGCGTTGGTTCAACCCCGGCATTCTCGCTGCGGCGCGACTGGCATATGGCGTTCGAACGGACGACTTGATTCCGATTCGTTCCGCAAAATCATGGGGATCGCGTCCGCTGCTCTTGATCCATGGGGAGGCCGACATGACGGTCCCGGTGCGTCAGGCCCGATTGCTCGCGAGCGCCGCGGGACCCACCTGCCGTACAGTCGTGCTTCCGGGGATTGATCACGTCAAAGCTTACGAGTCTGACCCCGAGAATTACGTGAGTGCCGTCGACGCCTTTTTTCGACGCAACCTGAGCCGCTGAAAATCCTCGAGTAAAATCAATCAAACGATTTCAGGATTCGAAACAAACAACGGCCAGATCCAGGGATAACCTGGACCCGACCGATGTGATCGCTTCGCGATTCTTAGCTCAGATCTGCCATCTTGGCTGGGCACTCAAGGTCCGAGGCCGCCATGAGTCCGGAACGGCGTCATGTGGGACGGCTGGTCGAGGAACCAGAATCGGTCCCAATCGTCGCCACCCAACCGAAGGTTTTCCGAATCCACGAGTAATTGTTCCACCCGCTTGGGTCCGTAAGCCGCATAGTGCGGCAGCGGGACCGGGGCGCATCCTTCGCCAATGGCGAGTGTCGCCACGACGAGGGTTAGGGCCGCCAACGCTTTTTTCATCCGGGGATCCTCCCGCCTTCGGTTTCCCGCGAGTCGGTCTAACCACGCGATCCGTCGCGCGGGTCCAACCCGGGGGACTCGCCGGGGAGTCCTCCCCCGCACGAGCCCAACACCGTTCGCTCAAATCGGTTCGGACCCGATCGGCCCCCCGTGGCAGGGAGTATCATCGCGAAGCGGTTCGATACCAAGGATCCCGGATTTAGGGAAATAATCCCCTTTACCGACGATTCCTGGAACTATTCCGCTCCGGCCTGAGAGTGGCCCCGTAAATCGCTGGCCGGCTCGACAGGTCCGTTGCCGTTATTATCGGCATCAGACCCCTCTTCAAATAAGGGAAGATCTTCTGGATTCATCTTCCGCACCAGTTCTTCCATTTCTTTGCCCGGTTTGAAGGTGACCACGTTCTTTGGCGGCACGAATACCTTATCGCCGGTGCGAGGATTGCGGGCCTTTCGCGGGGCGCGGCGCTTGACCTCGAAGACGCCGAAATTCCGAAGCTCGATCCGGCCCTCCGAGACCAGAGTCTGAATGATCGCGTCTAGGGTCCGTTGGACGATATCTTTGGTCTTGAGCTGGGTCAGACCAATATCCTCGGAGATTTTCTTGACAATTTCCTTCTTCGTCACGGCGGCGGTCTCCACAGGGGCGGGGTCGGCCCGTTCCGAGAATTGATCGGCTCAAATGTATTGGTGGCTTGGACTAATGTCAAGTCAAAAACGAAATTCAATGGCCCGAAGTCGATAAATCCTGATCTCTTCAGCGCGATTGTAGGCACGCCGGGTTCACTCACGGACCATCTCGGTCGGCCGGGGAAGGCGACCTTCTTCGTTCGCCAAGCGAAGGTGAACGTGGAGCGGTGCATAATTCCACGGAAGATTCAGGCGTTTGACCAGACTCTTCAAACAAGTCAAGTACATCTCAGAAAGGGGCGAGAGATGTTCCTGGAACGAGTGGTCGCAAAAATAGACGCGGCATCCCAGCGGTCGGGCGTTCCTTGCCGTGCATCGGCCAGCTCCGTCCTGCCACGGGCAGGTCGCACCCTCGTCGAGGGGCCGAGACGTCGGGCCGGCTTCTTCAAGCAATAGCGCCGCTTCCGGGGCTGAGAGAAAGAGAGTATGGTCATATTCTCGAAAGCGACAGCAACGGCCACTCAACTCACAACGCGGGGCCAACGCCGCGACATCCGCGTCTAGCGCCGCGTAGATCGCGTGAAGTTCGCTCCGGAACCGGTCGACTTCGAGGCCGAGCGCTTCTGGCGGATCGATGGTGATCATGTGTGGACTCGCGCAGCCGAAGCACGGATCTCTTCGAGCGTGAAAACCTGTCCGCGCCCCGAGCCCGGGCAGACGCTCGTAACGTGATCCCAGTCGTCCGGTGATTCGATGTTCTCAGGCCAGAACGGCCAGGTTTGACATTGAGCCGGCCGGGCCGAGTAGACCGTGCAACCCGAGGCTTTGTCCCAAAAAACGCAGTCTCCGCCCGGCTTTTCGATCAAGCTGAAGCGTTGTCCGACCTGCCTGATGTATTTTTTGGAGAATTGATCGACGGATTCGTTCCGAAAGGCGGCGAGTCGGGCCACCTCCGCGTCGTTGACCCAGACGTAGCCCGGAGCCCCGGTGCAGCATGCACCGCAACGGGTACATTCGAAGGCAAGGCCCTCGTGATACCAGGGCTGATTTGTCTCTGGAGTGGACATGGCGCGGCCTGAGGCGTGAATTTAAGTGCCATCCAAACACCACGTCACCATACCAACCGCGAGCGTCGCTCGGCAACCCTCTCGCGTTTCAAAGTCCAAGCAGAGAACGATTTGAATGCGATCCTAAACCCGACGACACAACCTGGGAAGCCTTGTCCCGGTATGGTAAGTTGAGGTTTCGATTTTTTGACCGGATAAGAATCCCGAAGAATCGTCCGCGACGACGGACGAAGAAAGTTTTGGGATGTCATTATCGTTCACGTCCGAATCCGCCATCAGCCGCCGCGACATCTTGAAGGGAGTCGTGCTGGCGGGCAGCGCGACCGCCTTTCAGGCCTCGATCGCGTCAACCTTCGCCAAGTCTTCCCAGCTTGCCATTATCGACACCCACCAGCATCTCTGGGATCTTACAAAGCAGACCCTTCCCTGGCTTGAAGCGGGGTCGAAACTGAATCACAGCGCCTTGCCGACGGATTATCGGAAGGCCATTGAAGGGCTGAACGTGACGCGAGCGATTTACATGGAAGTCGATGTGACGCCCGCCCAACAGGTTCAAGAGGCGGAAACGGTCCTCGAACTGATCCGCAGCCGCAAGACGCCCACGGTTGCCGCGGTGATTTCGGGCAGACCGTCCTCGGAAGCATTCTCCAAGTACCTTGCCCGATTTAAGGACGCCACAGAGATCAAAGGAGTCCGCCAGGTCCTTCACTCCCCGAAAACGCCTTCGGGATACTGTCTCGATCCGGCGTTTATTCGAGGAATTCAGGCGTTGGGTAAGGCTGGCTTGATGTTCGACCTCTGCATGAGGGCGGCCGAGTTGCGCGACGGGGCGAAGCTGATCGATGCCTGTCCGGACACGTCATTCATCCTTGACCATTGCGGTAATGCCGACGTCCGCTCCAAAGACCTCAGTGATTGGCGCAATGATATCGCCGAAGTGGCGAAACGATCGCGTGTCGTCTGCAAGGTGTCGGGAATCGTGGCCTCGACGAAAGGAATGCCCTGGACTGCCGAGGATCTCGCTCTGATCGTCAATCACGTGCTGGATACGTTCGGCCCGGATCGCACGATGTTCGGAGGCGACTGGCCCGTCTGCACGCTCGGCGCGACTTACCGGCAGTGGGTCGAAGCCTTGAAAACGATCGTTCGCAACCGACCCGAAGAGGATCAGCGGAAGTTGTTCCACGATAATGCGGCGCGAGTTTACCGTCTGGAACGCGAGGGGTGACTGTGATCCCCCTGACGGTCGTTGAACTGACGCTCGCGTTAGCCGCCGATCGAGTGCATCAATCGTTCCGGTTTGATAAATCGGGAGGTGTTGATTTCATGCCCTTCCCATTTCTCGGCTACGCTTTCGCGAAGGGCCTTGGCGATCTGCGCGTCGGACCCTTCCTCGCGTAGCAATGGGCGAAGGTCGGTCTCTTCAAGCGCGAAAAGACAGTTCCGCAACTTTCCCTCGGCGGTCAGACGAATCCGGTTGCAGCTCATGCAGAATGGCCGGCTCACAGACGCGATCAGGCCGACGCGACCGACGCCGTCGAGATAGTCGTATTCAAGTGCCGGGGCGCGAGGATCTTGATGGGGCGTAGGGGAGAGAGGGCTGATCGAGTCGCTGAGGATTTCGAGGATCTCGGCGGCGAACAAGACTTTGCCACGTTCCCAGTGGTCGCCTGCGTCGAGGGGCATGTATTCGATGAATCGAAGTTCCAGTCCGTGCTTGCGAGCGAAGAGCGCGAGCGGGACGACGTCGCTCTCGGTTGTCCCTTTGATGGCGACCGCGTTGATCTTCACCGGATCGAATCCGGCCTCTTTGGCCGCGAGGATGCCCTCAATCACTTGCTCAAACCCGGTCCGACGGGTGAGTTCTTCAAAGCGTACAGGATCCATGGTGTCGAGGCTGACATTGATCCGCCGGAGCCCGGCATCCCAGAGGGCTTTCGCCATCGGGGCGAGCAACATACCGTTCGTGGTCAGCCCGACGTCCTTGATTCCGGGCACGGCAGCCACCATCGAAACGAGTCGGGTTAGATCGCGACGGACGAGCGGTTCACCCCCTGTCAGTCGAATCTTATCGATCCCCAGCGTCGTCGCGACCTTCACCACCCGAGTGATTTCTTCGAATGAGAGCAGGCTATTTTTGGGAAGAAACGTGACGGTCTCTGGCATGCAATACACGCAACGAATATTGCAGCGATCCGTCACGCTGATTCGCAAATTATTGTGAATCCGCCCGAAGCGATCGACCAAGGTTTCGACAGCGATCGGTGAGGTCATGGAGGCGGGTTTCCGGTCACGAGAGCAGGGTCAAGCAAAAAGGATTCTACGAGGAATGAGGCGATCCGATCAACCGGGACCGGTCTTTTGATCCAGACCCGGATGAACCCATTCCTCGGTACCGTCGGCCCACACTTCCTTTTTCCAGATGGGCACAACATCCTTCAGGGTATCGATCAACCATCGTGCGGCGTCCATGGCCTGGTGTCGGTGCGGACAACTCACGGCGACCACCACGCTGATCTCGCCCAGATCGAGGTGTCCGACCCGGTGGACCATGGCCAACGCGATGACGGGCCAACGGTGACGGGCCTCGGCTTCGAGTTCGGCCATTTTCTTGAGGGCCATGTCGGGATACGCTTCGTAATCGAGCGAGGACGTGCGGCGGTCTCCAGTCATCTCACGGACCGTCCCCAAGAACGTGCAGACCGCCCCGGCAAGGTTGGAACGGACATACGCAGTCAGTGCGGAATGGTCGATGGGTGCTTCGGTAATCGCGATCATGCGTTCAGGTTCAACCCTTCGCAAAGGACGTTCCACCACTTACCGGCGGGATCGCCGCCACCTCCGCGTCCGGCGCGATCGACGTGTCGTCGGTCGCATATTCGTTTTCAACAGCGAACATCAGGCTCGGAATCAATGGTGCAAGCTCAGGGTAGGCCGCCCCGAGCACGCTCCGAAGCGCGCCCACGGTCGCCGGGACGTCGAGGTCCACAACGATCTCGGACCGACCCGCTCGTTGACGCGCCAAGGCAAATAATCGGACGGTTACCCGCACAGCATTTCTCAATTGGGAGAACGGAGTCTTCTACGATAGTAACGCGAGCGGGTGTCTAAGGGGTAGATCGATCGATGAACGTGCTCGCCTCGATCACCCGGCCACCCATCTTCGATAATCCTCGGGCGTATCAAGGTCGAGAATTGCGCCACTCTCATCGACAACCAGCTCGATGACGGCGTCGGCATGTTTCTTGACAAGCGCATTGACTCCCACCCCTTCCGGCAGATCGGGGATCGTTTCCGCGATCGAACAGGGCAATGCGATGGGATGCCCGCGCTTCGTGTTGAAGGAAGGGATCACGATCGCTTGAGGATCGGACTTTGCCTGCGCGATGACCATCGAAACCAGTCGTGAGGAGATGCCGGGGCTGTCGGCGGGGCAAAGCAGGATTGTGCGCGGTCGGATTTCGAGGCGCTTCAGTTCGCTTAAGGCATGTGTGACCGAATCCCTCATGTCGGGCGGCTGAACCTCGGGGACGACGATCAACGCGCCACACGCCGACCCTTCGCGCTCCAGTTCCAGTGTGATCGGGTTGTCAATCGGAGGAGTGACGATCACCAGCCGATCGACACCGCCATCGCGCAAGGCGTTCAACACAGTGCCCAGAACCGTCCGTCCATCGCCGAGCGGCAAGATTAGCTTGGGT
>JAYVYS010000013.1:0-2616 GCA_043784005.1 Isosphaeraceae bacterium | reverse complement strand
GATCGGAGTCTTTGACCAGCATCATAATCCGCGGAATTCTCCAGTCGCCGACAGGCTGGGTCGGATCAGGATCGCCGTCAAACTTACTCGCCGGTGTCTCGGCTTGCAAATGCTGAGACACGCCCAACTTGATCGCGTTGGCCTTTAGCCCCTCCTTGGGTGGGTTCAGACCGGTCAGGTGAATCAAGCCGAGTTTCACGGCCCCTTCGACTTGATCGCGACTGAGCGATTGCACGAAGGTATTTATGTCGCTCCCCGACTGACTGAATTGGAGCCTCATCGGGATCGAGCTTTTGACCTGCTCGGCCAAGCCGATGTTCAAGGCCCGCTCGAAAATCGTCGTCGGGCCGGCGATTCTAAGTCTCGGCTCACTAGAAGACCTCCGGTGTTCGTCAAGCAGGGTTTTGAGGCCGGGGGCATTCCCCTGGCTGAGCACTGCCCTGATATTGGGAGCACTGACTGTCGGTGTGGCTACTCCCTGGACAGGCTCATCTTGAGCAATGCCCGCGCGTACGGCTATTAACATCGCCGCGCCAGCGACGAGAGACAATACATTGAGATCAAACAGCCCTTTCATGGGGACCGATTACCTCCCGGTGTCGTGTCTGGCAGCGGCGGAGTCGAGGACCGGTCACCCCATGGTGTCCGTATTCCTTTCCGTTTTTAAGAATGATATGGCATTCCGCGAAGTGTTTCAAGCGAATCCCGACGAAGATGAATATCTAATAGTGATGTTGCATCTCGCTCTTCTTTGATCGTTGGGGCTCGGATTGTCTATTCAGCTCGGTCGGGTAGATTGCAATCCCTTCGTTACCGGGAGATACTCAGGAAAGGCACTCGCAGGCATCCCGGCGATAACTCACGTCGGTCCTTGGAGCCGTTATCTTGTCGCGTCAATCAGCAACTCGATCCACTGAAACATCGACTTTCGGAACTTTTGGCAGACTCTGGATTGCGTTCGGTCTTCTCGGCATCGCCATCTGCGTTGGGGCGTGGAGCACGGTTTCCAAGCGCCTTCCGGTCAGCGTGCCGACGCCCGTCCAGGTTCCTTTCTCGGTTGATCGCCAGACCCCTCCCTTGGAGCCGAAGAGCAATCCCGCAACTCCTCCCGGCCTTGCGCCTCCGGATATGGTCTGGATTCCCGGAGGAACGTTTTGGATGGGGGCGAACGACCGCTCCGCTCACGACGCGGAGCCGGCACATCTCGTTAAAGTCGATGGTTTCTGGATGGATCAGACCGAGGTGACCAACCGCGAATACGCGGTATTCGTCGCGGCGACTGCTTATGTGACGCTCGCGGAACGGAAACCCGACCCGAAGGATTTTCCCGACGCACTTCCCGAACAGCTTCAAGCCGGTTCGGTCGTGTTCAGCCCGCCAAGCCAGCCCGTTCCTCTCACAAACCACTTAGTCTGGTGGAGTTACATCCCGGGTGCGAACTGGCGGCATCCGGAAGGGCCGTCGAGCACAATCGAAGTCAGAGACAATTACCCAGTCTTACACGTTTGCTACGAGGATGCAGCGACTTACGCCAAATGGGCGGGAAAACGACTTCCAACCGAAGCGGAATGGGAGTTTGCCGCTCGAGGAGGTCTTGACCGCAAAAAGTACGTCTGGGGCGATGCGATGCAGCCCGACGGGAGACCGCTAATGAACTGTTGGCAAGGGCGGTTTCCGGTCCAGAACCTGAAAACCGATGGTCATGTGTTGGTCGCACCCGTTGCCACGTTCGCACCCAATGGGTTTGGACTGTACGACACCGCAGGAAACGTTTGGGAGTGGTGTTCGGACTGGTATCGGCCGGGTTATGACACAAATGGGACCGAGCCGGTGGGGAATCCGAAGGGGCCGGAGACCTCCAACGACCCGGGCGAGCCCGGAGTCCCCAAGCGAGTGCACAGAGGGGGATCGTTTCTCTGCACCGAGGAATATTGCACAGCGTACCTCCCAGGTTCCCGGGGCAAAGGCGCGATCGACACGGGAACGTCTCACCTCGGCTTTCGGTGTGTGAAGCCTTAATCAGGTCATCAAGATTTCCATGACACTTTCTCCTCGACTCCGCGACTTGCTCCCGCTCCTTCCTCTTTCCGAGTTGCTCTCGGTTGTCAGTTTTCTCTTCGCGCTGGTGTTTCTGGCACATATTCTTCGCTCGAAACGACCTCCGCAGAGCACGATCGCCTGGGTCTTGACGATCCTCTTGATCCCGTATCTCGGAGTGATGCTTTACATTTTCTTCGGCGGACGAAAGATGAGGCGATTGGCGGGGTCGAAGGAGCCGATTTATCGCCCTCACGAGCACCCCGCTCCGCCGGCGTTTGGAGCCGGGACCGAGCGAATCTTACTGACGTTCGGTGTTCCCCCCTCGACTTTCGGCAACGATGTCGCGTTTGTCTCTGACGGCGTCGAGGCGTTTAAAACACTCGTCGAAATCATTGATTCCGCGAGATCCTTCATTCATATCACCACCTATATCCTCGCCGAAGACGCAACGGGGAAAGAGATTGTCGCGCAACTCGCGCGACGAGCCAGTGAAGGTGTGAAGGTCCGCCTCCTGATCGACGACGCCGGATCATGGCGATTGAGGCGACGAGTGATCGAGCCGATCGTTCGCGCAGG
>JAYVYS010000012.1:0-3712 GCA_043784005.1 Isosphaeraceae bacterium | reverse complement strand
CGAGCCGATTTTCGCGCTCCCCGAATCCGAAAACGCTCGCGGGAGTATCGTCCCAGGACGATTCACCGGGAACCAAACACTGAGATTCGGGAGTCGCGAGATGTTTTAGTCTTGATAAAGACGGATCATCAAGGCGAAGAGTGATGGGTGAAGGACGTGGTGCTTCCACGACACCGGCGGCACGGAGTTGCTCCGCGACGGGCTCGACCAGACGGATCATCGAGTGGCCTAGCTGTAACGAATCGCCTTCGATCAAGCGCGCGTAGCTGACCTCGTGGCCATTAACCCGAATACCCCCCTGGCCCATCAGGTCGACGACCCAGACTCCGCCAGGCGTGGAAACGAGGGCGCAATGATAGCTCGCCACGCTCGGGTCGATCAGCCGAACCTCGCAATCCGCGGCGCTCCCCGCCAGCGCGAGGCCACCGCTGAACTCGCACCTCGAAAGACGTACGGATCGATGCGAAAGCTCGAACGACAGCCTCCCATGCCCCCGCGACGCGGAGGGTGCGAGCGGGTCGTCGATATCGCCGGGATTGAGAGGAACGTGGTTGTCCCCGGAAAGAAGCCGGATTCGGTAGGGACCGATCCGCACCGCGCGGTCGCGATCGAGCCATCCGATCCGTCGGCGTTTGCCGCCTTGATGCACCCCGCCTCGGCTCCCCAGGTCGGCGCAGAGCAGACGGCCGTCCACCAGTTGCACATAGGCGTGCCGCGGGCTGACCTCCGGATGATCGAGTCTAAGGTCGCAGCGCGGGTCTTTACCAATCAGGACGAATGGAAGATCGTATGCGCGAGCCTCACCTGAAACGCCCGACGTCTCGACATTCAGAAGCAATGGCCCTGTTGCCCCGCAGGCTTCCAGAAACTGATTCATCGGCGAAAACCCTCGGAGTTTCAGGTCCGGACAGCTTGACCTCAATGGTCTTCATCTTCTCTTCCATCGCGATCTCAACGGATCACGCGAAGAGGTTGAGATTCTCTGATCTGTCCTCAGTCTCGGCTCCTTCCGAAAATCATCTTTGAACGTCTACGTTATAATAAGCTGCATGTCCGAACACTCCACGTCAACGGATGTTGCCTTTAATCATCAAGTGTGCTCATTCGATCTTCTAGGTGCCTTGCCGGTCTGAAAAATCAGGAGTATGATCCGCGCTAACGGAACACCAGGCCCCGAATAAAGGGGCGCTTGAGGAATCGGATCGACGTGGGGGCATGATGCGAACGAAATGGTTGTGGGTCGCGATGTTCGTGGTCGCCTTCGTGATGCCTCGTGCCGCGAGCGCGGGAACGATCCGGGGCGGGCTTGAGAGAGCGGCGACCGGAAATGGTCCTTGGACGGTCGCCGAGTCGTGGACGAACGGGAGCACGACCGTGACGTTGACCCTCTCTGGGACGGGTGCGATCGGGGCCGACCTCGCGTGGTTCTTGCAGACGTTCGCCGCCCTGCAGTTGCCGGGAACGGTGGTTTCGCCGATGCCCTCGATGTTGGAGGAGCTATCGCCGCCCCCGACACCGGAGACCTCCACAATGGCCTCACATCGGACCTGGAACCCGGCGCCGTCGTATTGCCCGACTCCGGTTCCATCGGCACCGCCAATCGCGCCGGTGCCCGAGCCTTCGGGTGTGGTCTTGGCGATCTCTGGACTTGCCGCCGCCGGATATTTGGTTCGTCGCCGGCGCGGACGAAAAGTCTCGGGCCTGACCGCACAAGGATAACGAACGTGAGAGTCGAGAGAGATAGAGATGTGAAGGCACGGTCGCGTGACGGAATGAACAAGTCGAGATGATGAATCGTCACGAAAGCGACTGTCGAATAGAATCCGGTCTTCAGCGAGATTGAAAACAGGGGCTGGCACCAAACGCCCTCCCCTGTTTTTTTCAGGTCGCGATCAGAATGCGACAACCCCTTGCGGGCGTGTCAGGTTGGGAACAGGGAGGACGATCGGCGACGACGGGACTTCCGTCACCTTGCCGTCCGATCCCACTCGAAAGGTGTGGAGCGCGTTGGCATCGACGGTCGATTTTAGCGAATCTTGCTGGCTGACCACATGCAGAAAATGCCCGCTCGGGTCGAGCCCGAACTGGAAGCCGCCGCCATTGCTGCCGGGTACGACCCGAAGATTCACTTTCTGGATCTCAACCGGATTCGCCGCATTCCTGGAAGTGTCGTAGACGGAGACGCTCAAATCGCCCGTGTTGCTGGCGTAGAGCCGCGTCCCCTCTTTGTTCAAGAGCAGCCAGCACACGGCTTTCCCCGAGTTCGGCACGGTTCGTAGGAAGTGGAGCGCGCCTGAGTTATCATAGCGGTAAATACCGATACGATTGATCGTGACAAAGCCGACGTAAAGGAACGGCTTTTTCGGATGCACCGCGAGGCCCAGAGGGAGCGGCGGCTTGCCGGTATCGGCGAACTCCGCGGGGGGCAGAGGCATGAGGGCACGCGCGTCGAGGCGGCCACTCGGGCTGATCGCGAACGAACGCAGCACGCCTCCCAGGAAATTGGCGTTGAACATGAGTACGCCGTCGGGAGAGATCAAGGCCTGGGTCGGGTCGGAGCCGAGCGAGTCGTACAAAGTCGATTTCGGCACCGGGATCAGTCGCCCCGAGTCGGTCACGCGGAAGGTCGCGTAGCTCGGCAGGAACAGACCCGGATGATTCGGGTTCTCGTCCTTGTTCACCACGCAGAGGATATCATCCGACAGCCCAAGGCTCACCGGGTTTGACCCTCCCGAAGGGAACGGAGACCCGTTCACCGGAGTAAGCGAGCCGTCGTTGTGGATCTTGAAGACGGCGATGGTGTCTGAACCGCCGTTGACCGCGAAGAGCAAGCTTCGGTCGTCGTTGGCGATGATTTCTTGATCGGAATCGAATGGCCCGAGGTTGAAGGCCGGCGTGATTCCCAGTCCCCCCGCGGGGAACGGCGAACCCGGCACCGGGGTCAGGCTACCGTCATTCATCCGGTTGTATGCGAGAATCGCGTTGCCGGCGGGATCGTTGCTCTCGACGTAAACAACATTCTTGACGTGCGAGTCGTTTGCATTCGCGGCGGGCGTCAACGGTCCCGCGCTGAGGATCAGCAGGGCGATCGTGCCGCGAAAGAGGTGTCTGCGACGGCGTGTGCTTCGGGTCGAGGGCGCATTCGCATTTTGATCGTTCATGGCGTGCGGAGTTCCTCGGGGTGTTTCCACGTGATCGGGAGAAAGAGACGACGAATCTTGCGGAGATTTGTCGTCGTTCACCCCGATTCCTGACAGGAAACCTCCAAGAAATCGCAACGAGGCTCAAGGCTCCTTCAAAACCTTTTTGATTCGCTCGCGTACGTCCTCCGGAAGCATGATCTCCGGCAAAAGCTGATCATCTTCGATACGGCTCGACAACCCTTGTAAGGCGTTCTTCAGGAGGGTGATCTGTCGCACGTAACGACGACAGGCTTTGCAATAAAGGACATGCAATCGCAGGGCGATCCGTTCCATCCGGCCCGGGTCATGATCGAGCGACTCTGAGGCGATTCGCGTCATTTCCTGACATGAAGAATTGAAGACACGCCATACGGATTGCGGGCGGCTCATGAGGGGATCGAGCCTTTCTCCTCACGAGCATGGTGAGGGGATGACGTCGTTCGGCGTTTGAACCAGTTGGATTCAAGGCAATTTCGCAAAAGCGAGCGGGCACGATGAAGGCGCGCCCATAAGTTCACATCAGTGATCCT
>JAYVYS010000011.1:0-5341 GCA_043784005.1 Isosphaeraceae bacterium | reverse complement strand
GGTCCCGCGCGGTGCGCGAGCTGCTCGGTCGCGGCTCCCATGACGGCCGCCAGGGGAAGGATGGCCACCATCGCGACGACGAACTGCCATGAGGCGGGTGCCCCGGCCCAGTCGAGGGCGATGGCCAGGGGTACGAAAACCATCAGCATCCGCAGCCACCCGACGCGCCTCGGGTCGATCCAATCGTGCCAGTCAAACCCTTCTCCGCCAGGGCTTGTCTCAGGCTTGCCCCGGTTGACTCGGCCTTTGGTCACCTTATAATGCTCCATTAACGCGGCAACGACGGAAGTCGAGGGGCGATCACGCTCCTTTGACGACCATCGGATTCGCCCCTTCGCCCCTTTAGATTTCGCGAGACGACGAGGCATTCAAACATGGCCGGGAGCGTGATGGAGTTTACCGACGCGAACTGGAAGACGGAAGTCCTCGAGGCGACCGTGCCGGTGGTTGTCGATTTCTGGGCCCCGTGGTGCGGTCCGTGCCGTATGCTCGCGCCAACAATCGAGAAGCTTGCCGACGAGTATCAAGGCAAGGTCAAGATCGGCAAAATGAATACCGACGAGAATCAGGATACTCCTGGGGGACTCCGAATCTCGGCCATCCCGACCGTCCTGATTTTCCAGGGCGGAAACGAGGTCGATCGTCTGGTGGGTGTGAACACCGAGTCGAAGTTCAAGGCATCTTTGACCAAACTCGGAGTCTGAACCCGACCGTGGTCGAGCCCGTGGGTTTCGAGGCCACACGCGTCCGGGTCAAGATTTGCGGCGTGACCACTGTCGCACAGGCTCTAGTCTGCGCCCGTGCGGGTGCCGACTGGATCGGCTTGAATTTCCACCCGACCTCGCCGCGCCGGATTGATCCAAGCGTCGCGCGACAGATCGTGGCCGCCCTTCCACCTTCTTGCGAAGCGGTCGGTCTCTTTGTGGACCGACCGCCTGCGGAAGTCGCGGGAGTGGCGGCGGACGTAGGGCTCTCGATCGTGCAATTGCACGGAAAAGAGCCTCCCGAGGATCTTCGCGCGCTGGGTCATCTCAGGATTATTCGCGCGTTCCGACTTGGTGATTCCTCCGCGATCACCCGCATGATCGCCTACCTTCAGCGTGCCGGCGAACTTGGCCGCGTTCCCGACGCTATCTTGATTGATGCTTACGTGACCGGCCAATCCGGGGGCACGGGGCACGCGATCGCCTCAGATCTGCTCGACAAGCTTCCCCCCCTGCCCCGGCTGATCCTGGCCGGTGGACTCAACCCCGAGAATGTCGGTGAACGTATCGCGAAGGTCCGCCCCTGGATGGTAGACGTAGCCAGCGGGGTCGAATCATCACCCGGGCGGAAAGATCCTGATCAAGTCCACGCCTTTGTGAATGTCGTAAGATCCGGCTGAAAGAGGACTCCGAGACCGACTTTACGAGTCAATCCATGCCAGGATCAAGGTCGCTGACCTGTATGCCCAGGGCCTTGGCGATTTTTTCGAGAGTCATGTTGGTCGCGCTATGCTCCGCATTTTCGAGGCGGCTGATATGGCTTTGGGGAAGTCCGGACTTCTCAGCCAACTGGGTCTGTGTGAGATGGGCGAATTCTCGCGCATCTCGGATCTTCTTCCCCACTCTTTCAGCCCAAGCTTTCAAACCACGACTCAACGGAATCGCATCCGTAAAGGACAACGCTCTCACCGTCAGAGGACGCTGAGCAAGGATCTCTTCCATGGCGCGATAGATCTCGACCTTTTCCTCTTGATCCTCCGCGCGCCGCAACTCCTGAACGAGTTCGAACAGGTCGTCGCGGTCCGCTTTAGGAAGCGAATCAATTCGATCAAGCAGGACAGAGAGCGCCAGGATGATCGATTTTTCCCCGAGTGGAAGTTTTTCGTAAGTCGCGTGAGACGTGGCTTGTTGCATTATCGCCTAGCCCCTCTCATCATCGGGATAGCGGGATGGTGATAAAGGAGTTTGATAAATCAGGACTCAGGAGTTTGAGCTTCAAGATAAAGTCGTTTACGTCGGCTCATTGTTATCTTGACCGCGACTGGGGTCTGTCCCTCGTTTTCCTTCTTAACTACCCCTAGGATCACAATCTTTCGTTTTGGCTTGTAGACGAAGAAGAATATTCGCACGTTTTTCTTTCCAAGAATGCCGCCTTTATCTCGAATTTCAAAGAAATCCTCGATTGGACGCACATCGATAGTCAGACTGTGAGTAGGATCTATCTCTCTGGCTACCTCACGAACCAAGTTCTTGCAATGCTCGTCCTCTGCGTCATCAAAAAGCCGCTTCTCTTCCTGGTACGCTCTGTCGAGAACATCAATTCCGTAATTGTATCCTGGTGATCGTCCACCACCCTCGTTGCCAACCACCTTGAAGTCATTTGCCATGACTTAGTCCTTTATAGAAAATTTATGATCATAATCAAACACTTCAGATATTTAGTAGTCAATTTTTACTCAAGACCCTCATTGTCGACCGTTGCATAATATGCAACGGCCGACGCACTTTGCAAGTCCCAAACAGGTTTTTTTATCCTGCCTCATCGAAGATGATTGGGTTGCGGGTCTTATCGTATCCATAACAAGAGACGACTCTTTTGATGGAACAAAGAGTTAGGTTTTCTGCCCGCTAAAAAACCCCTTGACACACACGTACGCGTGTCTGTAGGATAACCCTCGTCGTGTCCGAAGGTGGGTTGTTTCACGCGGTTGGCGGGGAGATTCCTCGAACCATGGAACGGGATCGTCGCGGTCGACAGCGTCGGCCTGGTCAAGAGCGGGGCTTGCGGCCTTTGCATCCGCTCCTACCCGGCCACTGGACGAGCAAGGTCGTTCGGGTCGCGATGTCCGAGAACGACTGGCTGCGCTTCGAGGATCTCGTCCGGCACGTCGCCGAGACGGTTCAATCACCCACGCAGGCCAGAGCGAATGGCATCGTGCTCTCGAAGCTGATCGAATCGGCCTCGCGAGCGTCCGTCACCCCTGGTCCGCTCGAATGGATGGACTGGGAACGTCAAAAGATTCTCCGCCTACTCCGTTCGGCGGTGTAGGGTCCGCTCTTACGGACCATCTTGACGTAACCCTATACATGGTCTGCAAGAGCGGACCCTACGAAATTCGGACGTGAACCTGTTGTTTTCGCGTAGATAATTCACGAATCCGTGCGTAAGTTAACGATTTTCTCTCTCTTGAAGGAGTTTGACCCTTGGCGACCATGACCGTAGTAGGCGATGTCAAAGACCTTTCGTTGGCGGGCGTCGGCCTTCAGCGCATCCTCTGGGCAGAGCGTGACATGCCCGTCCTTCGCGCCATTCGCGAGCGGTTCGCGGCCGAGCAGCCGTTGAAGGGCCTGCGGATGTCCGCTTGCCTTCACGTCACCGCGGAAACCGCCAACCTCGCCCGGACCCTGGTGGCGGGCGGGGCCGACCTGGTGCTCGTGGCTTCGAATCCCCTCTCCACGCAGGATGACGTCGCGGCTAGCCTGGTCAAAGATTTCAACATCCCGGTCTACGCGATCAAGGGAGAGGACGAGCACAGTTACTACCGGCACATCGCCGAGGCTTTGAAGCACAATCCACACGTCACCATGGACGACGGTGCCGACCTTGTCAGCGCGATGATCTTTATCACGCTCGGCCGGCTCGACGACCTTCACCCCGAAGTTCGTAGCTGGGCATCGAAGTTGACCGCCGAAGAGAAAAAGAACGTCGCGGCCGAAGTCATCGCCAGCATGGAAGAGACCACCACGGGGGTCATCCGGCTCCGCGCGATGGAAAAGGACGGCGTGCTGAAGCTGCCGGTCATCGCCGTTAACGATGCCCAGACCAAGCACTTCTTTGACAACCGCTATGGCACCGGCCAGTCCACCATCGACGGCATCATCCGCGCGACGGATGTGTTGCTCGCGGGCCGAAACGTGGTCGTTTGCGGCTACGGTTGGTGCGGTAAGGGTGTCGCCCTGCGAGCCCGAGGCATGGGTTCGAACGTCGTCATCACCGAGATCGACCCGATCCGCGCCCTCGAAGCCCGGATGGATGGGTTCGTGGTCCTGCCGATCGCCGAAGCGGCAAAGAACGGCGACCTGTTCATCACCGTGACCGGGAACATCCACGTCATTCGGGGCGAGCATTTCGCCGCCATGAGAGACGGAGCGATGATTTGCAACTCGGGTCACTTCAACGTCGAACTCGCGCTCGACGACCTTGCGAAACTCGCCAAGACCACGAACAAGGGCGTCCGCGAATTCGTTGATGAATACGTGATGGCGGATGGTCGTCGGCTCTACGTCCTGGGTGAAGGCCGGTTGATCAATCTCGCCGCCGCGCATGGGCACCCCGCCAGCGTGATGGATATGAGCTTCGCCGCCCAGGCGCTTGCGACCGAGTGGTCGGTCTCACAGAAGGGCAAGCTCGAACATAAGGTCTACAACGTGCCGAAGGCCGTCGACGAGTGGGTCGCCGCCCTCAAGCTCCAGACCATGGGCGTCGCCATCGATATCCTGACCGCCGAGCAAACCAAGTACCTCGCGAGCTGGGAAATGGGTACCTGAGCCAGGCAGGAGTTTGAACCAAAAGGGATGGAGGTTGGGAATGCCCGGCCTCCGTCCCTCGGTTTTTTAAAAGGAAGCCGCCGAATGCCCGACATCCGCCCATTCCGAGGCGTCCGTTACGACATGGCCCAGGTCGGGGCGATGTCGCAAGTGGTTGCGCCGCCGTACGACGTGATAGACTCTCCCCTCCAAGAAAAGCTCTATCAATCCAGTCCATACAACGTCATCCGCCTGGAGCTGAATCGCGAGGAGCCGGGTGACGACGCCGAGGTCAATCGCTACACGAGGGCCGCGAAATTTCTGAGAGAATGGCGGCGGCAGGGCGTGCTTCGCGAGGACGATCATCCCGCGCTCTACGTCTATCACCAGACCTTTGAGGTTGAGGGAACGTCGTTCACCCGCAAGGGGTTTCTGGCGAGGGTGAGGCTTGAACCGTTCGGCGAAGGTCGGATCTTCCCCCACGAACAGACCCTCTCCGGCCCCAAAGCCGACCGGCTCAAACTCTTCAACGCGACCAAACATAACCTCAGCCCAATCTTCGGCCTGTATCCCGACCCGATCAATGAAGTTTTGGCCATGGCGGAGGCGGGCATCCGAGATCGAACGCCCCTCGAAGCGGTCGACCACCTTGGCGTTGTCAATCGGCTCTGGCCTGTGATCGACCCCCAGACCCACACGGCCGTCCAGGGCTTGATGACGGATCGCTCGATCTTCATCGCCGACGGCCACCACCGTTACGAGACCGGCCTGAAGTTCCGAGAGGATCTCGCCGCCGCCGGAGAGCTTTCCGGCCCCGATGATCCCGCGAA
>JAYVYS010000010.1:0-12871 GCA_043784005.1 Isosphaeraceae bacterium | reverse complement strand
ATGGTCCCCGCGACCGTCGAGGTGTTCGATACGGCGGCCGACGTGGCCTTGGTTCGTATCCGAGGAATGGCACGCTTGCCTTCGGTCTCCAGGTTCGATCCCGAGACGCCGGAACCGGTCAAAGGGAACGTCCTTACCTCCGTGGGGATCGATCGGTCGCTCCACCTGACGCGCTGGAAGACGAATGTTGAGGGGGCGGTCATATTTGAGGTTATAAAAGGGGCAGGGGAGCGGCGGTTCATCGTCACGACCAAGTACCCGGAACACGGCCGCTCCGGCGGTGGACTGTTTCGGTCGGACGGCTCGGTGGTGGGCGTTTGTGTGGGGCAATTGAGCATCCGGCCGGGTCTGCCCAAGGTTGGGGTTTTCGCCTCGGTCGAAAGCATTCGCAAGCTGTTTCGTGAATATGAGTTGACAAAACCAGGGCGAGCTGGCGGCGCATCGGCCCCGAAGTAAAAAGGCGATCAGGTCGAATCAGGTAACGACCGCTCCTTGTTCAACGCTTGTGAAAATCTCCGGGTGCTCTTAGTTGACGACGACGCGCTCCACCCTTACGATATGTGTGGACTGACCAGTCAGTCCGCTCCTTCGGGGGTCGGATCGCCGGAAGTTGAGGTCGTAGTTTGATTGGGATTTCGGCGACGCTTTTCGAGGCGAGAGAAGTGGTTGTCGATGGGGGCGTAATGATGGCGGACCCGGCCGGGAATGGTGGGGCGGGTGTCGTGTCGCGGCGCGAGGAGATTCTCGACGCGGCCACGGACCTGTTCGCGGAGTACGGGTTTTCCGACACGGTGACCCAAGCTCTCGCGGAGCGTCTTCAGGTCGGCAAGGGGACGATCTATCGCCATTTTCCGAGCAAGCAGGCCCTTTTTCTGGCGGCGGCGGATCGTGTGATGAGAAGGCTGCGCGTTCGGATCGACACGACAATCGAAGGGATTGACGACCCGCTCGATCGACTTTCAAAGGCGGTCGTGGCGTTCCTCGCGTTCTTCGAGGAACATCCGAAGTTTGCGGAGTTGTTGATTCAAGAGCGGGCCCAGTTCAAGGACCGGACCAAGCCCACTTACGTTGAGCACCGGGAAGTGAATGTGGTGCGTTGGCGGGAGATTTTCCGTAATCTGATTGCCGAGGGGCGAGTGCGAGACATCCCCGTCGAGAAGATCACCGACGTGATCGGCGACCTGTCTTACGGGACGATGTTCACGAACTATTTCGCGGGTCGGCGGAAGCCATCGGAGTCTCAGGCGCGAGACATCCTCGACATTGTTTTTTTCGGAATTCTCTCCGAGTCCGAGCGATTGCGACGCCGCGTTGAAAACGGGCGATCGGCGGAATTATAGATTAAGACAGAATAAGTAGTGTCCACAAATTTAGTCTCCTTTGCCGATACGACTCACCCACGCGTTTCGTTCACACCCTGCCTGAGGTCTCGACCCGCCATGAGACGATATCGATCGTCGGCCTTGTTGTTCTTGGCGATTCTGGTGCCATTGGGCTGTGAAAAGCCCATGCCGAAGGTGTTGCCGCCGAAGCCCACGGTGGTATCGGTGAAGAAACCGGTGTCAGACTATGTGACCGACTTTGAAGAGTTCACCGGGCGTACCCAGGCGGTTTACGATATCAAGATCATGGCACGCGTGACCGGGTACCTCGACAAGGTTTACTTCAAAGACGGTGCCGAGGTGAAGGAAGGCGACCTGCTGTTCGAGATCGACCCGCGTCCCTATAAGGCTGAACTGGCAAGGACCGAGGCGACCGTGGCGCAAGGCGACGCGCATTTGAAGCGACTCGAAGCCGACTTCCGCCGCGCGTCGAGTCTGCTGGCGCGGTACGGAATCAGCAGAGAGGAGTATGACAAGATCACCGGAGACCGTGCCGAGGCCGAGGCCGCAGTGGGAATCGCGGTGGCGAGTCGCGATCTGGCCAAGCTCAATGAGGAGTTCACCCGGATCAAGAGCCCGATCACAGGCCGGCTCAGTAGGCGAATGGTCGACCCGGGGAACCTCGCGAAGTCCGACGAAACGATCCTCACCACGATCGTTTCACTTGACCCGCTCTACGTCTATTTCGACGTGGACGAGCGGACCATGCTTGAGCTTCGCCGGCTCATCCGCGAAGGGAAGATGCCGTCGCGAGACGTCGCCGAGGTCCAGATCGAAGCCGGCCTTGCGGATGAGGTTGATCTCGAAGGCAACCAGATCTTTCCGCACGAGGGAACGATCAATTTCAGCGACAACAAGGTGGAGTCGGGAACGGGCACGCTCAGCGTCCGCGCCTCGATCGCGAACCCAAGGAGCGAGGCCTCCACGTCACGGGTGCTTTCGCCAGGACTTTTCATTCGTGTCCGGCTGCCCATCGGCAGTCCGCACAAGTCGATTCTGGTTCCCGAACAGGCGATCGGCACGGATCAAGGGCGGAAGTTTCTCTATGTGGTTAACGACAAGGACGAGGTGGTTTACCATCCCGTGAAGGTTGGAAAACTCGACCGTGGGCTAAGGGTGATCGCCGAAGGAATTTCGGCCGATGATCGGGTCATCGTCAGCGGTTTGCAACGGGTCCGCCCGGGCTCCAAGGTCAAACCGAATGACGTCAGTAAACCTGTGCGTGCGGAGAAACCCGACCTCAAGACCAATCCCGACGTCACCCCCACAGTGCGGGCAGGTTGAAGAGAGATGGCGGATTGTTTCCGAATTTTTAGCCTTGGTCTCCGCAATTTCGCCCGCCTTGACCGGCCCCGAGGTTCCAGGGAGGCTCGGCCTTGATCTCGAAGTTCTTTATCGACCGGCCGATCTTCGCCACCGTGCTCTCGATCGTGATCACCCTGGCCGGGGCGATCGCCTTGGTGCTGCTTCCACTGGCACTTTACCCGCCGATTTCGCCTCCCACGGTCTCCGTCGACTGCTCCTATCCCGGCGCGAGCGCCCAGGTCGTTTCCGAATCAGTCGCGACGCCGATCGAACAGCAGGTCAACGGCGTCGAGAACATGCTCTATATGTCGTCGCAATGCACCAACGACGGCGGATATAACCTCACGGTCACGTTTAAGCACGGCGTGAACCTGAACATGGCGCAGGTCTTGGTGCAAAACCGTGTGGCGCTGGCGCTCCCGAATTTGCCCGATGTTCTGAAACAATCCGGCGTGAATGTCCGCAAGCGCTCTCCCGACATCTTGATGTCGATCGCGATCAACTCGCCGCTTCCAAAGTTGGACCCGCTTTACCGTAATCAGCTTTATTTAAGCAATTATGCGTTGATGCACGTCAAGGACGAGCTTGTTCGGCTGCCGGGTATCAGCGATGTGAACATGATGGGTCAGCGCGATTACTCGATGCGGGTCTGGGTCGACCCGGATCGGCTCTCTTCTCGAAACATGACGGCTGGGGATGTGGTCGCCGCGATCCGCGCGCAAAACGCGCAGGTCGCCTCGGGCCAGATCGGCCAGCAGCCTGTTCCCGGCGGCCAGCTCTTGCAGATCCCGCTGAACACTCTGGGTCGTCTGGTCGACGTCGAACAATTCGAGAACATCGTGGTCAAGGCCATGCCGGACGGCCGGGTCACGCGCGTCAAGGATATTGGTCGGGTCGAGCTCGGGTCCAAGAATGAGGACATTAGTGGTCAGGTCAACAGCCGCCCGTCCGTCAGCCTGGCGATTTTTCAGCTTCCCGACGCGAACGCTCTCGACACCGCCGACCTTGTGAAAGCGAAGATCAAAGCGCTGGAGGCCGATTTTCCGCCCGGCGTTGCATACGAAATCCGCTACGACACGACGCCGTTCATCCGCGAGTCGATCGGCGAGGTTTTCAAGACCCTTCGCGAGGCGGTGATCTTGGTTGCCGTGGTGGTGTTGTTGTTCTTGCAGAACTGGCGTTCCGCGGTGATACCGCTGGTGGCGGTTCCTGTGGCGATTGTGGGAACGTTCGCGGTGATGGCCTTGTTCGGTTTCAGCCTGAATAACCTGACGTTGTTCGGCTTGGTGCTGGCGATCGGGATCGTGGTGGTGGAGGCGGTCGAGCACCATATCGAACACGGAATGAAGCCGCGCGACGCGACCATTCGCGCGATGGACGAAGTTTCCGGGCCGGTGATCGCGATCGGGCTGGTGCTCAGCGCGGTTTTCATTCCTTGTGCGTTCATCTCTGGGATCGTGGGGCAGTTTTTCCGGCAATTCGCACTCACGATCGCAACCTCGACGATCATTTCGGCATTTGTCTCGCTGACCCTGAGCCCCGCGCTGGCGGCGATGCTTTTGCGACCCCATGAGGAAGCAGGTCGGTCGCGCCGGGTGCTGCCGACGTTGGGTTATGGTTTGATCTTTGGCTGGATAGGTTGGGAGCTTGTCGCACCCTGGATTTTGAGCCTGAGCGAAAAGCACATACCTGGCAACCTCCAGACCACCTGGGGGTTGTTCGAGCCACTCGCTCCACTGCTTTTGGGTGTGGTGGCCTGGTTGAGCCGGCAGTATCCGTTCGGCTACCAGATCGGCGCCGAGATCGCGGCGGCGGCGGGTTGCGCGGTGATCGGGGTATTGTCTGCGCGTCCGCTGGATTGGCTCCTGAGTCGGTTTTTCCGCCTGTTTAACATGGGCTTCAAATCGGCGACAGGTCTTTACGGCAGGTTTGTCGCGGGGACTTTGCGGGTCAGTACCTTGGTGCTGGTCGTGTATGCGGGCCTGGTCGGCATGACATACTGGGGGTTGGTCACGACGCCGACCGGGTTCATTCCTTCTCAGGACATGGGGTATCTTCTCATCAACGTTCAGCTACCCGACTCGACATCGGCCGAGCGGACGCGGGCATTGATGACGGAAATGGAGAACGTTGTCCGCACCACGGAGGGAGTGAAATTCACGCAGGCGATGTCGGGCCAATCGATGCTCTTGAGCGCGAACGGGTCGAACTTCGGGTCGATGTTCGTAATCCTCGACGAGTTTTCCAAACGCCCGAATCCTGTGATCGACCGGTTTTTCGCCTGGTACGATGAGACGTTGAATTACCTCAACGACGCCCTCTTGAGCTTTGATTTAACTGTCGATCGCCGGCTCTTGCGTCGATCGCCGCAGGCGCGCTCGTCATTGATGGCGAGGTTGACGGACCAGATTGTCATTCGCCTACTGGATCGGATCACGGAAGTGTCTCTTGATGGTCGTCTCAAGCGCTGGGCGGTGCCTCCACCAAACGCTGGCGGTAAGCCTTCGCCCTCATATCTCGAAGCCAGGACTCGAAAATGGTTCGGCTCGCCGAAAATGCCGTCACTTTATGGAGACGCGGTCGCCAAGGGGTTGCGGGAGAAAATCGAGAGAGAGGTCGACGGTGCGACGGTCACCATCCTGGGGCCGCCTCCGGTGCGAGGAGTCGGCCGCGCGGGCGGGTTTAAGATCATGATCGAGGATCGGGGCGACAATGGTCCGGAGGTCCTTCAAGGGCAGACTGAGAACCTCAACGATCGGCTCAAAGAGCAGTCCGAGCTCGTCGGCATGACCTCGGTTTTCCGCGCCAACGTTCCGCAATTCTACGTGGACGTGGATCGTGCGGCGTGCCTCTCGAAGGAGGTTCGGCTCAAGGATCTCTTCGACACGATGCGGATCTACCTCGGCTCGCTTTACGTCAACGACTTCAACCGGTTCGGAAGGACCTGGCAGGTGATCGTCCAGGCCGACCCTCACTTCCGCAACAAGCGGGAAGATATCGAACGGCTGAAGGTGCGGAACGCGAAGGGAGCCATGGTGCCGCTGGCGGCGCTCGCGAAGGTCCGCGAGGTGAACGGGCCGCTCGTCCTGACGCGTTACAACATGTACCCCGCCGCCCCCTTGAACGGCAGCGCTGCGCCCGGGATTAGCTCGGGCCAGGCGATCGCACTGGTGCAGAGCATTGCCGACCGCGAGTTGCTCTCGTCGATGTCGACCGAATGGACCGAGCTCGCTTACCTGGAGCTTCAGGCTGGCAACGTCGCCATGTACCTCTTTGGCGTCGCCGTGATCATGGTGTTCCTTGTCCTCGCGGCCCAGTATGAAAGCTGGTCGTTGCCGCTGGCGGTGATCTTGGTGGTACCGATGTGCCTGCTGAGCGCGATCGCGGGGGTGCGGATTTCGTTTCAGGACATCAATATTTTTACGCAGATTGGTTTCGTTGTACTCGTAGGCCTGGCTAGCAAAAACGCGATTCTGATCGTCGAGTTTGCAAAGAAGCGTCGTGAGCAAGGTGAATCTCGCACACAGTCGGCGTTGGATGCTTGCGTCTTGCGGCTGCGACCGATCGTGATGACCTCGCTGGCGTTCATCCTCGGGGTTTTGCCCTTGATCCTCGGCCAGGGGGCCGGAGCCGAAATGCGTCGGACGCTCGGCACAACGGTCTTTAGCGGAATGCTCGGCGTGACGATCTTCGGACTGGTGTTGACCCCCGTGTTCTTCGTTGTCACCGACCGCCTGGGCTCGACCCGAGTGTTCCACGCCGGACCTTTACGAACAGCCGGCGACGTCATCCTCTGGACGTTGCGGTTCGGCTGGCTGTTTCCCCTGCTCCGCGTCTCGTTCCCTCGCCCGTCTCGGAAGCGTTCCTTGACGACGGAGCCCGGTCGGAAGGTTCCTGCCGACGGCAACGGCCACGCGATGCCGGTTTCGACTCTCGGCAACGGTCACTGGAACGGCAATGTGAATGGTGATGGCGTCGATCACCCGCCCGCGACGCTAACGGATACTGAGCGAAACTGAGTTGAGGAGTCGGCATGTTTTCGAAGTTCTTTATCGACCGGCCGATCTTTGCCACGGTCTTATCCATCGTGATCACGCTTGCGGGCGGGATCTCAGTGTGGTTCTTGCCGGTCGCTCAATATCCTGATATCACTCCGCCGACGGTGGAAGTCTCGGCGTTTTACCCTGGTGCCAACTCTCAAGTCGTGGCGGACACCGTAGCCGCGCCGATTGAGCAGCAGGTCAACGGCGTTGAGAATATGCTTTACATGTCGTCGCAATGTACCAACGACGGCACGTACACGCTGACGATCACCTTCCGGCTCAACGTTGACCTGAACATGGCCCAAGTGCTCGTTCAAAACCGTGTCGCGCTCGCCGAGCCGATCTTGCCGGATCTGGTCAAACGGCGGGGAGTCATGGTCAAGAAGAAGTCGCCCAGTATTCTGATGATTGTCAACCTCTTCTCGCCCGACAAGACACGCGACAATCTGTATTTAAGCAATTATGCGACGATCCAGCTCCGTGACGAACTTGCCCGACTCGACGGTGTGGGTGATATCACTTACATGGGCCAGCGTGACTATTCGATGCGCGTCTGGCTCGACCCGGAGCGGATGTCATTCCGGAATTTGACATCCAGCGACGTTGTCACGGCGATCGAGCAACAGAACGTTCAAGTTGCCGCAGGGCAAATCGGCCAGCCTCCCGTACCGACTGGCCAGGTTTTCCAGTACACGATGAGTACCCTCGGTCGGCTTGCTGACGCCGACCAGTTCGCCGACATGATTCTCAAGACGGATGACATGGGACGACTTGTCCGCCTTCGGGACGTCGCCAAAATTGAACTGGGCGCGCAAGGCTACGACCAGACCTGTACGCTCGATGGAGAGCCTTCGGTCGCCCTTTCGATTTATCAGCGTCCGGGTTCAAACGCCTTGAAAACCGCCAAGCTAGTCCGCGACAAGATGACCGAGCTTCGGGGCCGATTTCCCGAGGGACTGGAATATCAGATTGTTTACGACACTACTCCGTTCATCAATGAATCGGTGTGGGAAGTTGTCTGGACACTGATCGACGCCGTGATCCTCGTGGCCGTGGTGGTGTTATTGTTTTTGCAGAACTGGCGTTCAGCGGTCATACCCCTGGTGGCGGTACCGGTGGCGATCATCGGAACGTTCGCGGTGATGGCGGCGTTCGGGTTCAGCCTTAATAATTTGACGCTATTCGGCCTGGTGTTGGCGATCGGGATCGTGGTGGACGACGCGATCGTGGTGGTGGAAGCGGTCGAGCACCATATCGAAGAAGGAATGGCCCCACGCGCGGCGACCGTCCGTGCGATGGAACAAGTCTCCGGACCGGTGATCGCGATCGGTCTGGTGCTGACCGCGGTGTTTGTACCTTGCGCGTTTATCTCAGGGATCGTGGGGCAGTTTTTCCGGCAATTCGCGGTGACGATCGCGACGTCGACGATCATCTCCGCGTTCAACTCACTGACCTTGAGCCCCGCGCTCGCGGCACTTTTGTTGAAACCTCGACATTTGCAAGCGAACGGCGAAGGGCATGGGCAGGCGCATGGCGGTAAGGCTTTGCCGACCCTGGCCTATGTCCTGATCGGCGCGTATGAAGGTTGGCACTATCTTGCCACAGTGCTGGTCGGTCGGCTTCCGCTTCCGGCGAATAGCCTTGCCTCCGGACAGCTCGAAGCGCAGGTCGCCATCGCGGTTGGTGCGCTGCTGGGGCTGGTGCTGGCGAAGCCTCTCGACCGGCTCTTGAGCCGCTTCTTCGTCCTCTTCAACGCGGGCTTCCATCGAGCGACGACGGCTTACACTCGCGCGGTCGGGGGACTTTTGCGTGTCAGCGTGCTCGTGCTGATCGTCTACGGTGGACTGCTCGGGTTGACCTATGCGGGGTTTATGTCCACGCCTACCGGTTTCATCCCCGCGCAGGACAAAGGATATTTGCTCGTCAACGTGCAGCTTCCCGACTCGACCTCCGTCGAGACGACGCAAAACGTGATGCGGCGGATCGAGAAGGCCACCAAGGAGATCGCTGGTGTCAAGCATACTGTGGCGATCGCCGGACAGTCGCTTCTTTTGAACGCGAACGCGCCAAACTATGGCGCGATGTACGTCATGCTCGACGAATTCCACGATCGCACGAAGAACAGTCTCTCTGGAGACGCCATCGCCGAGCAATTGCGCGTTAAGCTTGAGGATCAAGTTCCCGACGGCTTGATCAACGTCTTCGGCGCGCCTCCCGTAGAGGGGCTTGGCACGGCGGGTGGGTTCAAGGTCGTTATTGAGGATCGTGGCGACCTGGGTCTCGTCGCACTTCAAGATCAGGCCGACGGCTTCCTGAATTCCGACGATCCGATCTTGAAGGCGACCGTCGGAGGACTCTTCACCGGCTTCCGCGCCAAGACCCCCTGGCTCTTCCTCGATATTGACCGTGCCAAGCTGAGCACGATGGGGGTTCCCGCGAGTGAGGCGTTTAATACGCTTCAGGTCTATTTTGGCTCGCTTTATGTCAACGACTTCAACCGTTTTGGGAGGACCTGGCAGGTCAATGTTCAGGGCGACGCGAATTTTCGTAAACAGATCGAAGACCTGAAGCAGCTCAAGATCCGCAACGTCAATGGTGGGATGGTTCCCCTGCGGGCGGTGGCATCGGTGCGCGATGAGACTGGGCCGGTGATGATCTCACGTTACAACATGTATCCCGCTGTCGCCGTGAACGGCAACCCCGCGCCCGGCATTAGTTCCGGTCAGGCGATCGATCAGGTCGAACGGTCTCTGACGCGTCAGCTTCCTAATCAGATGCGGTTCGAGTGGACTGAGCTTGCACTCTTGCAGCTTCAGACCGGGAATACGGCGATGCTCGTGTTCTTGCTTGCGGTCGTACTGGTGTTCCTAGTCCTGGCGGCCCAATATGAAAGTTGGGCGTTGCCGCTGGCGGTGATCCTTGTGGTGCCGATGTGCTTGCTTTGCTCGATCGCGGGAGTCCTATTCGCGAAACTGGATATCAATATTTTCACGCAAGTCGGATTTATCGTTCTGGTTGGCTTGGCTTGTAAGAACGCCATCTTAATCGTTGAATTCGCGAAGGCCAGGCACGAGGCGGGAGCGTCGCGTTACCAGGCAACGCTTGACGCCTGTGCCCTGCGACTCCGGCCGATTATGATGACCTCATTCGCGTTCATCCTCGGAGTTGTTCCGCTCGTTCTTTCCAAAGGGGCGGGAGCCGAGATGCGCCGGACGCTGGGCACGGCGGTTTTCAGCGGGATGTTGGGTGTGACCTTGTTCGGGATTTTCCTCACGCCGGTCTTTTATTATGTGATCCAATGGTTCAGCGATCTGCGTGCGACAGAGCAGCCGGAGTCTTGAGCTTCCAAGCCACGATTCCACGTTAGACTTCGAACGAAAAAAGTCCCGACCCTCGAAAGGGCCGGGACGGGTGAAGGTCTCCGGAGGCAACGGATTTCAGCTCGTTGCCGATAACGTGATGGTTTTCCCGATGGGGAAGTAGACTTTCGGGAAATACGCCGAAGGAAAGTAGTAGCTTGTCGAGGAGCCAGGTGCGACGAAGCTGGCTGGTGGAAGCGTGAGGGTCACGGCTGTTCTGTTCCCAGCCTTGTCGGTTGTTGCCTTGATGCGAGTGTCGGGGACGTTTCCCCCTTTGATCACGATCGTGCCGGTGCCCGCCCCGGAGACGACTCCCGCCGTAGCGGCGAGAATCGGTGAGAGAGCCTGCCGGACATTCACACCCGTCTCGACGGGAATGGCGTCGAGACCGGATGACGCGAGCAGATAGTCGCTCTTGTCCATGTTCATGGCGACCTTGACGCCACCCGTATACGGGTCGATGGACAAGGCCGCGAAGTTAGGCGGGAACAAAGAGAAAAGCACTTTGGCGCTGGGGTTTGCATATCCGCCAACGATCGCGCCGGCCGTTCCCGAGGCGTAATTCCCGGGAAGCGCTGCGTTCCAAGGGTCGGCCCCCACTCCCCCCGGAGCATTGATCAAGCCCCCGATCGTGTTGGGCGTGTTGTGGCCACTTGCAACAACGTCAAGAACGAGCGTGGCTGGATCTTGCCCACTGGCGTACCCGCCCACAGTGATAGTGCCAGAGATGCTGTATCCCGTCTTGTCGTTGTTAGTGCCGACCGTCACGGGAGCTGTCACACTGGCCACTGCTCCACCCGTGAATGTCGATCGTGTCGAAACGGCCGAGTCGAGGTTATCGATTTTGGCGGCCCGACCCGTGGTGTAACCCTGGCTTGTCAAGAAGAAGGCTGGATCTTGCCCATTGGCGTACCCGCCGACGGTGACGTTGCCCGCGAGGCTGTAACCTGTCTTGTCGTTGTTGGTGCCGATCGTTACGGGAGCTGTCACACTGGCCACTGCCCCGCCCGCGAATGTCGATCGTGTCGAAACTGCGGCGTCGAGCCGTCCGCCGAGGATTGCCCCGGCCGATCCGGCCGAATAAGAGCCTGGAAGGGCGGTCGCCCATGGATCGCCGGCCGCCACCGCGCCGTTGATTTTCGCACCCACGCTATTCGCAGTGTTGTGGCTACTGGCCGGAACTTCGAGCACCAACGTCGCCGGATCTTGCCCCGCCGAGTATCCGCCGACCGTGACATTCCCCGAGATGCCATAACCCGACTTGTCGTTATTGGTCCCGACCGTCACGGGAGCCGTGACGCTCGCGACCGCTCCACCCGCGTACGTGCTGGTCCCCAGCACGTTCGGAATTGAGATGGTCCCTGAACCGGGGACAGTGAGCGTCATACCGCCGATCGTCGCGACGTTGACGTTTCCGCCCGATGTGAAGTTGGATCGCGAGGAGACTGCCGCGTCGAGATTGTCGAGCTTTGTCGCTCTTGAAGACGTGTAACCCTGCGCTGTGAGCTGCGACGCGACCGCCGACGCGGGGATATCGTTCAGGTCTCCGACGCGCTTAGAATCGAGGCCGAACGTATCGACCACAGCCTTGCCCGCGATGCCGCCGACGGTCGCGGCGATGGTGACATTCACACAGTCGCCCGAGGCGTATCCACCGGGAACCGTGCCGGTGATCTTGTATCGACCTGTGTCGAGATTCGCGACTGTTAGCGTGAAGGTGCCGTCATCCGTGCCGTTTTTGTTCGCGGTCGCGACGGGCAGACTGTCCGCATTCGTCGCCGCTCCCGTGGTCGGGCTCGCGGTCGTGAATACCTTGAAATAACTATCGTTCGGCTTGTAAGACATCGGATCAAAGCCCGCGTATGAAAGAGGAGCCGAGTACCGGGTAAGTATTTCCGCCGCCACCGCCCGCGATCGTCGGAACCGACGCCCGGATATCGCCAGCGAGCTTCACGGCCATCCTCACAGCCCCTCCGGGATTCGGGTGCGTGCCGTCGCTTGTGTCAGTATTGGCGGTGAGTACCGCCGAGTAGTCCAGGTAAACGATCTTCGCGTCGGCAAGGTTGGCGACGGCGGTCTGGATTGCCGTGATATGTCGTGAGCAGCCAAACGGCACAATCGCGAAGATCCAAGCACTTGGATATGCCGTCCGGATCGTTAACAGACGAGTCTGATACTGAGTTGTTGTGAACGACCCGTCGTTGGTTCCGTCGTACACGGACACGATCCGGGGCTTATACGTAGGGTTCCACGCGGTGCCGGCGTAGACATAGAGGAATGCCGTGTTGGCGGCTGGCGTCCCGTCCGTGCCCGCTGTCGTGATCCCCTGGCCGCCGTGTCCGTTGACGATCGCTCGAAGACCGAGCAACTGAGAAACCTTCTCGGGCCAACCGATCTCGGGGGCCGCGACGGCACTGCTGTAACCCGAACTATTCGTGTAGAGGACGCCCAAGCTCGCTGTGATGGAATCGCCCAAGAACTCGACGTATTCCTGGCATGGGACCGCGGTGAGAAGCGTTGCTCCGTTATCCACGGCCACTCCCGTGAACTTCAACGCATCACGCAGGTTGGTCCAGTCATCATAGGTTGTCGGATACTCGCTCTCAATGTTCGCCATGAACCGCACGTCATGCACGTTCGACCGCACGGAGGCGAATGGTGGTGTGCCCGACGGGGCGGTGTTGTAAGCTGGGGTCAGCGCGACAACCCCGGTGCTATCCAAAAGGACTCGCGTCGGCCCAACGCCATCAATCCAGTACGCGACGATCGGATACTTCACGAC
>JAYVYS010000009.1:0-2476 GCA_043784005.1 Isosphaeraceae bacterium | reverse complement strand
GCGCCGGGGATGGCCGGCTCTGCTCGCTATTCAAATGGGACGTTCACCGTCACTGGAGGCGGCAACGACATCTGGAACCAGTCCGACAGCTTCCAGTTCGTTGATCAAGCCTTGAGGGGCGACGGAACGATCATCGCGCGTGTCGCGAACCAGTCGAACACCGACCCTTGGGCGAAGGCCGGGATCATGATCAGGTCTTCGATCGATCCGAATTCCTCCCACGCGATGATCGTGTTGACCCCTGGAAACGGAGTCGCGTTTCAAGGGAGGACCGCTGCGGGCAATAGTTCCGTCCATACCGCCGGACCCGGGCTAAACGGAGCAGCCTGGCTCAAGCTCGTGAGGAAAGGGACAACATTCACAGGCTACGCCTCCTCCGATGGCGTAAACTACACGGCGGTGGGGTCGTATTCAATCCCCATGAGTCAGAACGTGTTCATCGGCCTTGCCGTCACCAGTCATAATGATGCGAAAACCTCGATTGCGACGTTCGACAGCGTTCAGATCCTCACCGGCTGATCTCGGAATGATACGTCCGGTCGTCGGCAAAGAACACCTCCTGGTCCATGCCCGCCGTGAACTGCGAGACCTTTTCGCAGGCCGTGCGAATGTCGGCGAGGTAGGCTTGCCCGTCACGGGACATGGATGAAGTGCTTTTCGACCGCGACACGAATCTCAGCCCGAAGCGTGTCCGAGGTGCCGAGATCGACCGGACTGACCTTCCTCACGAATGGTGGGCGCGCGGGCGTGGTTATTTGAGGCGTTTCCCAAGCTCCGCGGGACTGCGATAGCCTAGCGTTGAATGGCCACGTCGGCGATTGTAAAAGATCTCGATGTCATCGAATAATCGAACGAGCTCGATAGGTCCCGGAGTCCGCCCGTTTGTGTTTAGGCTCACTCGTGAAAGTTGTTACTCCCAGGCCCCAAACAGATATGACCTTCGAGGAGGGGACAGCAGAGGCGAGCTGAAACTTTGTCAGAACGGATGCCGTAGCCTTTCACGCCGGTAGGCGTCTGGTGAGATAGCTCGCCTCCCCTATTTGAAGAAGACTTGGGACGTTTGCACGATTTGGTCGATCAAATGATGCTGCTTTAAAGCATCTCTGAAGTTGCTGGCTTCTGATGTCCCACTTTTTCTGTCGCGTGCGTAGGCGGCGTAAAGATAAGCGAGGTCTTGTACGCTCGCGTCCAGGCGAGAGTTCTCAAGTGGTCGGTATTCAGCGGGCACCGTGAGCGGAGACGGGGACGACCCATCGGCGTTCACTCCTTCAATAGTGTTGTCCTCCTTGTTTTCAAAGGCAAGCTGGTTCGTGACCCTGAGAACTCCTTAGGTGCCCGTGCGTTGAATCATCGTTTATCTTACCGAAAAGAGGCCGTTTCCTCACCAGGATCTTACGCACCTCTCAAGTCCAAAAACGCGTTCGCTGGTGGCGGCAACTGACGCCGAGAATGAGCGGGCTCTTCGGAGTTATCGCGAGCGAGGGAGCTTTGAGGACAGGATACCCGGCTCTCGTCGATCTCATAAGCGACCACAAATAGGTTAAATCTTCCAGTGAGGCAACACGATTGGGAAATCTCATTGTCGCTGATCACCTCCGAGGCGATTCAGGAGGGTTTTAGCCAAGAACGGAGGTCACTCTCAAAATCCGGGTGAGAGAAAAACCCGCGACGGCCGTCCCGGCGTGTTACTCGGACGAACTCCTCGTTACACTCTTCAAGTATTATTGGCGAGGGAGGCGCCAAAGCGTTCGAATTGAGGCTTCGAGCGGTCCGTTGTTTCGGTGCTTTCTAGAGGAAAGTCGAAGGGAAGATGTCGATGCCAGGCCCGCGGCGAACCCGAGTTTTCCTGAGTTATAGTCATGCCGATACCGCATGGTTGAAGCGACCCAAGATCTTCTTCGAGACCTTGAAGCTCCGCGGTGTCGCGCAGGGCTGGACGGACCACCAGATCAGGCCGGGTGACCACTGGAGCGACTAGATTCAAGAGGCTCTCAACGCCGCTTCCGTGGCCGTCCTACTGATTAGCGAAGACTTCCTGGCTTCCGACTTCATCAGTCGAGTCGAGTTGCCGGAGCTTCTTAAAGCCCGCGAGGAGCGGGGACTCGTCATACTGCCAGTCTACCTGAGTCCCCCAAGCGTCTCGGATTACCCGGACCTTGCCAAGATCCAAGCCCTGAACAGCGCGGACAACCTCCTCTGCAACATGTCGCAATGGGACCAGGACGCCCTCTGGTTGTTGATGTCGCATGAGATCAAGCGCGCCGTCGGCCCGCTCCCCGCGGAGTCGGCCCGAGCCACCAGGCACGACGACCGTCCTCCGATTTTCCTGGCTCCCGCGGCAACCGTCCCTCTGAGCGAGTTTCGGGATGATGTGAAAGACTATCTGACGCTGCAGCTCCCGGGCGTCCGCGTCCTTCCCGAGGCGAGCGAGCCTGGCGGCTTCGTCGAGGCATTCCTGTCTAACGTCAGGACAGAC
>JAYVYS010000008.1:0-2528 GCA_043784005.1 Isosphaeraceae bacterium | reverse complement strand
CGTTTTATGGAGTCAACATCAGGAATGAGTTTTGACGACGCTTCGCGAGAGTCCGCGACGGCCTATCAAGGTCCGGTGATGTCGTCGCCCATCGTGATCGCTGGGGTGCCGATCTCCCTGGTGCGTCCCGCGGACCCGGATCAGATGCTCGACGACCCAGGCGTGCTCGCCTGGAATCGTGCCGACGATTACATGCCGTACTGGGCCTATCTCTGGCCTGGGGCGTTTTTGCTGGCGGAGGCCGTGGCGGCTGAGGAATGGGAACCCAGGACACCGGCCCTGGAAATCGGCTGCGGACTCGGATTGGCGGGGTTGGTCGGCTTGAGGCGAGGTCTGCGCGTCACGTTCTCAGACTATGATGGCGGAACCTTTGGATTTGTGGCCCAAAGCGCTGTGGCAAATGGCTTTACGACAGAATCGTATTCCCTTCGACGCCTCGACTGGCGCGATCCACCCGCCGAGCGCTTTCCTATCATCCTTGGGGCGGATGTACTGTACGAAAGTAGACTAGTTCCTCTCATTGTCAACGTTCTTTCCTCCATGCTTTCGCCGGGAGGACTGGCGCTGATCGCCGACCCCTATCGTGCCTCGGCCGAGGTGTTTCCGGCATTGGCGGCGGCGGCGGGGCTCTCGTGTGAGACCATTCCGGTTTCCGCAAAGACTCGAGAACTTGGAACAGTTCGGGGAACGCTTCACAGAGTCAAGCGTACTTCCTTTTAAGGAACGCCCGGCGGAACGTGAGGGTTCCGCCGGGCCGCGAACGATTAAGCGCGGGTGACTTCCCATCCCCGGCGGTACTCAGTCTGGATCAGATGGTTGGCCTCGGGGACATTTGTGATCTTCATTCCCGGCCCGTCCCAATCAAGCGACTTGCCGGTCTTGATCGCGACGTTGCCGAGCAGGAAGGTCTCGGTCAACAGGCTCGCGACATCGAAGTTTGAGTAAGCGATCTCGGGCTTCCCATCCTTGATCGCCTGGACCCACTCATTCTTCATCCCCTGGTCACCCTTGTTGTTGATCGGCAGCTTTTCGGGTTTCGAGATGTTGATCTCGTGGGACAGCGACTCGGGGTGGAAGCGAAACTTCGCACCATAGTCGTTGGGCGAGTATAGAATCCCCTTCTCGCCGACGATCATCGAGCCGCTCGCGGCGAGTTTCTCGTTCTCTCCCAGGACCTTCTTCTGCAATTCTTCGCTGGGATGGACGAGTTTGCCGTCTTTTCGGCCTTCGTACCAGTGCAAGGTTACGGGGGGCATGTCGCCACGTGCCGGGAACTCGATCGAGACATGAGCCCATGCGGGATAGGTCTCGGAATTAATCTCGCCGTTCTCGGCCGAGATCTTCGTGGGGTATTCGAGCTTCAAAGCCCGGAACGCCATGTTGCCGGTGTGGCAGGCCATATCGCCAATCGCGCCTGTGCCAAAGTCCCACCAGCCTCGCCAGGCGAACGGGTGATAGGTTTTGTCGACATAGGGACGGAGATGCGCGCCGGCCAGGAATGCGTCCCAATGAATTTCTTTGGGCCAGACATCGGCCTTGTCAGGCCTGGCGGTGATCACTGGAGACTGCGGCCAGATCGGCCGGTTGGTCCAGACGTGGGCTTCCGTGACCGGCCCGATGATCCCGCTCTGGACCAACTCGACGGCCCTGCGCAGGCCATTTTCCGCCGAGCCTTGGTTGCCCATCTGAGTGCAAACGCCCGCCTTTTGGGCGGCTTCTTTGAGCACCCGAGCTTCGAAGACGCTGTGCGTCAGCGGCTTCTGGCAGTAAACATGCTTGCCCATCCTAATCCCGATCAACGAGGCAAGCGCGTGGCTGTGGTCGGGAGTGCTGACGGTCACGGCGTCGATGTGCTTGCCCATCTCGTCGTAGAGCTTGCGGAAGTCGTGATAGACCTTGGCGGTCGACCACTTCTTGCGCTTGGGGCCGAGCTGGCCGTCGTCGATGTCGCAAAGTGCGACGACTTCACCCAGGTTGCCCACATGATCGATGTCGCTGCTCCCTTTGCCACCGACGCCGATCCCGGCAAACTGCAACGTTTCATTCGGCTTCCGCTGCATCCGCGCCGCCGAGTAGGCGGGTGCGGTGAAGAAATATCCCAGGCCGGCGGCCCCGGTGCCGAGGAACGATCGACGATTTACTTCCAGATTCATCAGAGAAGTCTCCAGTCCACAAATGGGACGACGAATCGGTTCAACAATTTATCACCATAATTGCCGAGCACGATCGACACAACCACCCTGTGGTGAAGGGTCCGCGTTTTCATGACTTTTTCGCAATTGTTTCGCTCATTTGTAAGGACAGAAGGCTGGAATCGCTACAGATTGCCGACGGCTGTGTGACTCATCTCCTTCCATCGGCGGAGTCGTCGCGGGTTTTCTCCGTAGCGGTCTAGCCGCAACGTGAAAGAGAAGGCGACCGCCGCTCTCGTTATACTCGGCGCGGAGCGGAATGAAACTTTCGCTCCCTTGATGATTGTGATAGAACTAAGCCCATGCTGGCAAGGATGTTGATTCCACTCGATTCGC
>JAYVYS010000007.1:0-6905 GCA_043784005.1 Isosphaeraceae bacterium | reverse complement strand
AGGTCAAGAGCAACGAACGCGGCCTTTTTGCCGTCGGATTCGATGACGATCGCCTTGGCGAAAAGATCGTCGTGAACACCTTCGGATGCGCGAGCGAAGTAGTATCCCGCCATCGGTGTCCCGGCGTCGGGAGTGATCAGAACGGTCGCCGCCCCAACACGAACATCCGCCGCTCCGACCGGTGAATTGAGATTGAGGCCGATGAGGACGAGAACAAAAGAGGATCGCATCGATTTCACCTGCGTGTTGGGTCGGTGGTAGGACATTGCTTCGTCGGAGCATTTGTAAGGTAACCGCGCCGCGACGCTCTCGAAACCGGTAACCGGCTCGGTTAGTCTCAACGCTCCTCTGAATCGACCCGAATCACCAGGAGAGAACGAACATGAATCCGCGACGACTCGCGTTATGCCTGACACTCCTCGCGACATTCGCACTACGAGCCTCGGCCGCCGAGCCGGTTGTCATTGACCTCTGGCCGGGAGACGCACCCGGAGAGACCGGCAAAGTTGGTGACGAAAAGCTCACGAAAAAGGAAGGAACTGAGATCGTGACCTCGATCACGAACGTCACGAAGCCCACTTTGACCCTCTACCGACCCTCCGCCGAGACCGCCAATGGTGTCGCCATCGTGGTGTGCCCGGGCGGCGGTTACAACAACCTTGCATGGGACCACGAAGGCGACCAGATCGGGCGATGGCTCAACACGTTGGGGGTGACCGCCGCCGTTCTGAAATATCGTGTTCCGCGCAGGCCCGGCTCGCCTGCGGGCGATCCTCCGATCCAGGCCTTGATCGACGCTCAGCGTGCCCTTGGTTTCGTGCGTGGCAAGGCGTCGGATTGGGGCGTCGACCCGAAGCGTGTCGGTATGCTTGGATTCTCCGCGGGTGGGCACCTCGCAGCCTGGGCCTCCACCAACTTTGAAAAGCGAGCGTATGAACCCATCGATGCGGCCGACAAGGAAAGTTGCCGACCGGACTTCGCGGTGATGATCTATCCGGGAGGCGTTCTCAAGCGCGGTTCGAGTGAGCTGTCGCCCGAGATACGCATCACCTCCCAGACGCCGCCGTGCTTCTTCGCTCATGCGGGTGATGATCGTGTCAGCCCGGAAAACAGTATCCGGATGTACCTGGCGTTGAAGGCGGCGGGCGTTCCGGCCGACTTGCACATCTATGCCTCGGGAGGGCACGGCTTCGGCATGCGTCCCAGCAACAAGCCTTGCTCCACCTGGCCGAAGCGCTGCGAGGAATGGTTGATCGATCAGAAGATTCTCGCCGCGCCGAAACCGGGCAAAGCGTAATTTGTTTTGGGCTCGTGGGGTGGGTCGGGTCTTCAGGGCCGATCATCGTTCAATGCCTGGTCGGCCCCTTAGAATCGACGTACACTACCTATCCTTATCATTCCGCTCTGAGTGCTTCAACCGGGTCCATCATCGACGCTCTTCGCGCGGGGTAGACGCCGAAAATCAAGCCGATCAGCACAGCGATGACAAAGGCGATCACGGGTGATTCGGGACGGATCACTGCTGGAATTCCCGAGAATCGCGCGACAAGCGGTGGCACGGCCATTCCGACGATCACGCCGATCACTCCTCCGGTGCCCGAGATCACCGACGTCTCGATGAGGAATTGCGTGACGATATCTCGACGCTTCGCTCCTAAAGCGCGGCGAATCCCGATCTCTTTGGTCCGCTCTGAGACGGTGGCCAGCATGATATTCATGATCCCGATCCCGCCGACGACCAGGCTGATCCCCGCGATCGAGCCGAGCACGAGATTGAAGATTCGCTTGGTTTCGCGGGCCTTTTCAAGAAGCTCCAGCGGGACGGTCTTGCTGTAATCCTTTTTAGGGTGAAACTGGAGGAGAAGACTGTCGATCGCCTCGGCGGACCGTGGAACGTCATCCATCGATCTCACGGTGACGGTGATCTGACTCAACTCGATTCGTTCCGCCGACATTTGCCCTTGTTTCTCGTTGATCAGGACGTCGCCGAATCGAGCGCGGTCCGTAGTCAACGGGATACAGACATCACGGTTATAGTCCACGGCCGCGAGGCTACTTCCGGCGCCTGCGGAGGGGTCTTTATGTTCGGTCACTCCGACGATCCGGAAGTAATGGTTCTCTCCCACTTTGACGGCCTGGCCGACGGGATCACCGAAGGGAAATAGCTTTTCGGAAACCTCCGCGCCGATCACCGCGACATTCGCGGCGGTTGCCATGTCCATATCATTGAGGAAGCGGCCTTCACCGAGCCGGATTCCGGCGATTTTGAGGAAGTCGGGATTCGCGCCCACGACCCTCCCTTCAATCTCGCGATCGAGGTGTCGAAGGTTCTTGCGAAACTCGCGAAGTGGCGTCGCGCCCAAGACCGTCGGGATCGTTTTCATGATCCTGTCGAAGTCTTTATGCGTGAGCCCATAGCTGAAGACGAAGCTATCATTCGCGTTCTTTGAAGGGTTGATGTCCTCGACCGGCTTCACGCTTCGGAAGATGATATTCGTGGCCCCAAGCTCGGCGATCTGCCGTTGAGCCTCAGCGCTGGCACCTTCGGCGATGGCGAGCATGGCAATCACCGACGCCACGCCGAAGATCAAGCCAAGGGCCGTCAGCAACATCCGTAGCTTGTGTAGGGTCAGGTTACGAACGGCGAGTTTGACGGTGTTCCAAAGTTTATACATAAAATCAGGCTTTCATATGTAATTAACACATAGAAATAAATGCCGAGGAATCAGTCATTGCTTGTTGATAGACATTACCGCGGCCTGAACACGCTCTTGCATCTTCTGGTCGTTTTCCGTTCGTAAGAGGGTCGTGAGGTCCGGTAGCGCGTCTTTCGCGGCGGGTCCGATCGCTTCCAGCACGAACACGGCATTCCTTCGAACCGGAGGCCTCGGGCTCTTGAGATCTTCTCGAAGCAGTGGACCGACCCCCCTTGCCGACGTCCCGAAGCGCGAGAAAACGGTCAGGATCCAGTTACCGCGTTGGTCGTCGGCATGGAGACGAAGCTCCTTGACGAGTGATGGAAGCAGGGACTGGGTTTCGGAAGAATCGCTGTCGATCGCAATCATCGCGTGAACGGCGGAAAATTCGGAATCGCCCTCGATCTCTTTGCGAGCGAGCGGAAGCAGGGCCGGGAGCGCGGACTTCGCGTCCTTCGAAAGAAGCCCAAGGGGCACAGGCAAATACCTTCGGAGGGTCGGATCATCGATTTCGAGTAGCTTCATCAGCGCCGGCAAGAGATCGGGAGTGGGGGGAGAGAGTTCGGGGTTTCCGAGCATCCTGGCGGCCTCCTGTCGCTCCTCATTATTTTTTGCGCGATTGATCTCGCGGATGATCGACGGATAAAGATTAAGTTGAGCCCGCCAAATTCGCATGAGATAGTGAATCGCATGCGTCCGAACGATGGGTGAGACGTCGTTTTCAATGAAATCCAGAATCGGCTCGGGTTCTTCCATGTTGGCATGAGCGACGCATGCGTAGCTGTAAAAAGCACACTCGCGGACTCTCGCATCGGTGTCCTTCATCATCGCGCGCAAGGGTCCTAAAACTCGCTTGGCGTCCGGGCCGAGCTGGATCGTGGGGGTTGAAGGCGGGGGACTCCAGGAGCTTGCCATCGAAATCTGCAAGTTGCCGATCCCGTTGACGACCCGGGCGCGCGCTTCGGCGTTGGGGTCGTGAAAGTCGCGAAGGAGGGCCGCGGTCGCGAGGTCGATTTCTTCTTTGACCTCCCCTTTGCGACGCTCCGCACAGTTCCCAATCGCAATGACCATCGAGCTTGCCGCGGCGCGGCGCACTTTCCAATCCGTATCACCAATCGCTCCCGCCAATGCCAAGACCGTCCGCCCAAGGTTTTCGGGGGCGACCCTGTAAAGATTCTCGGCACCCATCAGACGCTGCTTGGAATCGTCATGATTGAGCTGGCTGATGTTAAAGTTTGTGACCGCCGTGTCGGAATTCGCATTCTCGCGATGAAACAGCCACGCCCAGAACAACACCGTACATGCCCCTGAGAGGAGCATGAGCTTTCCGACCCCGATGCGTAAAAATCCCTGCATACGCGGGGTAGGCCGGACGGGAATGCCGGAAGTCGACATCATGGAAGCCTCGTCAGGGTGGATTGTCTCAGGCGCTGTCAACCGCCGGGCGCGGGAGCCGGTGCGGCTTTCGTCGGCGCGGTTTTGGCGGCTTCGTCGTCGGATTTATCATTCTTGAAATCGGCCGCCGTTCGGGACCTGGCGTCGAGAGCGACCACGTCTCCCTCGGCCAGACCTTCGAGGATTTGGACCTGATACTCATTAGCTTCACCGATCTTCACCTCTTTGCGCGTCGTCCCCGAGGCACCCACCAGGTAGGCGAAAAACTTCCCGCGATGTTGCGCGACGGTCTGAACGGGAGCGACGAGCACGTTTTTCAACTCGCCCGCCAGGATTTTGACTTCCGCCGTCATGCCGGGACGAAGTTCTTCCTTGGGCATCTCCTCGATCTTTACGACTGAGGGATATTCCTTCGCTCCGCCGCTCATCCAGCCGCGGTTCGAGTCGGCAAGTTGAGAAACCGTTTTCACCTTGCCGATGATCACCAGGTTGGGAAAAGCGTCGACGCGAATTTCGACGGTCTGGCCCGGCTTGATCTTCTTGATCAACGACTCGTGAATACTCACCTTGACCTGCATTTGTGACATATCTGGAAGGGTAAAGATTTTCTGTCGCGAGTAAACGGTGGCCCCCTCGCGAATTTGCCGGCTCGAGTCGTACCAAGGTTCGTTCGCGTAGGCGACGATCCCGGATTGCTCGGCCTTGATGATCGTCTTATCCTTCTGGCCCGTGAATTCCTTGAGCTGTTGTTCTTCGATGGTGAAGGTGGACTTGGCCGACTGGTATTCGCTGTCCGCTTTTGAGACCGACGCCTTGGCCGTCCCCTTGGCCTGCCCGACCTTGGATCGGCCCGAATCGACCTTCGATTGGGCTTCGGTGGTTTTGTAGGTGTAGTCGTACTTTTCCTTGACCATCAAGTTTGTGTTGACACTTTTCAGCTCGAATTCCTTACCGTCCACCTGGCTCTGAACGACCCGCAAGTCGCCTGCGGACTTGAATCCTTTCTTGACGAGCCCTTGCATTTGTTCGAGCTGATTTCGCGCTTCGTTCAGCTCTTTGGTCCGCAGCCCGATCTCACCTTGGATTTTCTCTCGCTCGGCGACGTACTCACCCTTTTGATATTTCTCGAGTGCGAGGACAGCAAGTTTGAGCTCGACATCCGCGGTGATGATGTCACTTTCGCCTTTATTCTTGGCGATCTCGACCTCTTGTTTCGTGGTCTCGATCTTGGAGGCGGCTTGCTTGCTTTTGATCTCTTGTTGGGCGATGTTTTTGTCGATCTCGGCCGAGTCGAACCGGCAGACAATATCGCCCTTCTCGACGCGGTTGCCCTCGGCAGTAAGCTGAATGATCTTGACCTGGAACCCGTTCAACTCACAGATGCCGTCGATCGTCTTGACGCTTTCGAGGTTCCCGCGCTCGGTCACGATGATCCGCAGAGTTCCCTTGGTGACGATACCCGAGAGGGGTTTATCTTGTGCGGACGCTCCTCCAAAATCGGGCAAAAGGCGAAAATAGCCCACCGCCGCCACGGCCGCCGCTCCGAGGAGAGGCACAAGTAACCGCCACGGGAGCCCTTTCCGTCTATGGCTTGGCTTCGGGAGGTTTGAATGGCCCGTCGGCTCCTGCGGGAGGGAGTGGCGGAGGAGGGACAACAGGTCCGGCCCCAAGGTCGACGGGGTCAGGGGTGCGAGCGGGTCCGGGGAGGAGCCGTTCCGGTCCTGATCCGACGGGATCGGGAATCGAGGCGACGGACCCGGAGCCTCCGGGACCGGTTGGTGCGGCGCGGTCATTAGTCCAGACCCCTTGGGCGTCAATATCCATGGTGTCGAAATCACGGTAGAGGCCCATCCGCTGGACCTCGTACTGAACCCACAATCCAATCAAATTGTTCTTCGCATTCAGCAAGGCGCTCAACGAGTTCAAGAGATTGATACCGGCACTCTGGCCGCCGCCGGTCGAGGCACCCGTGCTGGCACGGGCATTGTACTCGGCTTGATCGACCTGTCGCGCGGCGATCAAGAGCTGTTCTCGGCCAATTTCGAACTGACGGCGGAACAGGTTGAGCTGACGCATGTCGAGACGAATTGTCTGCACGATCACGTCATGGTTCAGCATATAAGCACGACGGGCCCGCTGATAGGCGATCTGGTCGCCTCGGTAGACATTCCGTTCCGTTCGTCGAACAATCGGCGCGTCGAAGTGGATGCCGACCGAGTGCTGACTGTTCGCCGGGTCGTATCGAAAGATTCCCAGATGCTTGCCGTCGGTGGAAAGCACACCGTTGTAATAGACGTTCAATCCCGCAAGCAACGCATTTCCCGCCACTTCGGTGTTCCGCCAGGCGTCGGTCACGCGACCGAGGTTGTTCATGAGGTCGAGCCGGTTCCCCAGGCCGAACGAGATGGCGTCGGAGACCGTCATATCCACTCGATTCAGGTCGATGAAGTAGACTCTCGCCTGAGTCTGGATGACGAACAGTTCGGAAAGTCGAGCGCGGAAGTCCCTTCCCACGTAGTCTTGTCGTAACTTCGCAAGTGCCTCGGCGGGCTCGATCTTGTCGATGCTCTTGATGAAATCCGAAATGTTTTCCACGTTAAATTCAAGGTTTTCGATTGCCGAGTTGAACGCTTTCGAAAGAACTTTTTCAAGTCCGACCTGACGTTCGAAACTTTCCTTCTCGTCCTGCTCTATCGGTCCCGCGCCGGTGCCCACGCGTCCACGTTCGCCCTCAATTCGTGCACGCCATTTTACGAGTTCGCCCTCCACAATTTTCGAAACCTCGCGAAGTTGCTTGAATTCCAGCAAGAGCTT
>JAYVYS010000006.1:0-3079 GCA_043784005.1 Isosphaeraceae bacterium | reverse complement strand
CTGCTCGATACCCGCCCCGAGATTCGCCCGGCGTTGAACCCTGTCGTCGTGATGAAGTATCTCGCCTGCCGAGACACTCCGGTCAAGCGCAAAAGATTTCGACAGGCCCGCAAGCAGCTTCAGGATGCGAGCCGTTACGCGTTGAAAGCGATGCTCGATCCCAACGGCGTGCTCAATCCCGGCTTGATGCCCCAAAAGATCGAGGATCTTCGAAAGATCGCGCCGGTACGATCGGATGTCGACGATCAGCTTGTCACACTCTGGAACCGCGTGGGCGATGTCTGGCGTGAGAACGTCGATTTCCGTCAGGCCGTTCTTCGTTACGCGACCAGCCGCGCCCATAAAGACCCCGCCAGCGCCGACCTCTGGCCCGAAGTGGTGTATCCGTTGATCGAACGCGCGCGCTGGCAACGCCAGTTTCGTCCCCGGCACGAGGCGCTTTTCGACTACCTTTCCGCAAAGGTTCTCCGGATGCCCGACGCAGGCGTGCGGCTCGATCGTATGATCGTGAAGTCCGTCCCCGCGCAAGTCGCCGAGCAACTCGACGAGGGGCTTTCGGCGTTTGTAGACGACCCACGCCTCGACGATGACGCGGCGGCACCGCCCGACGCGGGAGACGAACGGCTCGTCGGCTCGGGAATGAGCTTTCATGACCTCGCGACCGACATCGCACCTCGGGATAAAGGTCTGGTTCCACTCACTCCCGCGGACCCGTTCCGGATCAGCCAAGGAGACCTTCGCGAGCTTTGGAGCGAAGCGATGGCCGTCCTGGGAAAAGCGGGGGGGGCCGCCAAGCCCCGCGCGATTCCGATCGGCCCGTATCGCCTGGCCGTCATTCCGTCGGTCCGGGGCCGTTCGGCCGGACAGGTGGCCTTGCAAGGGATGCGAAACAAGCAAATCGAGCTGCTAACCCCGTCGATCCGGGCCGGGGGCAGCGGCAGCAAGCCGGTGATCGCCGTCTGGGTCTATCAAGACGGTAGCATCGTGGTGGTTCACCTCGACTTCAAAGGGGCCGAGAAAATGATTCTCTGGCACGCCCCAAACGCACAGCAAATCAACTACGACGACCCCGCCGACCTGAACCACATGCTCTACACCCTGGGCATGGAACTCCCCGAACAGCTTGATCGCGTGCTCTCGAAGAAGTTTCGGCCCAGAAGCCCGGCGTGAACGCGGCGACCCATGGATGGAAATCGACATTCAACGACTTGTGCCCGCCAAAAGGTCTGAACCTAACGCGGCAAGATAAGGCGAGCTGAGTCACGACCCCGAATACGTGACGGAGTGTGACTGAAGGGAGTTGAAAGCGATGTCGGTGCGATTCTTTTACGTCGATGAGTCCTACGATCAAAACCAATTTTGTCTATCGGCGATTTCCATCCGTCACACTGACTGGCGGGAATGCTTCGAAGTGATAAAGGAGAAGCGGCGTCAACTAAAGGTGGACCACGGGATGTTCATTCAAAAGGAGATTCACGCCCGAGATTTTGTTGCCGGACGAGGCCGAGTCAGCCCGACGAATCGACCTGTGGGAAAGTGGCTACGATCGCGAATCTTTCATGGGATGCTTGAATTGGTGGCAGCTCTTCCAAGCGTTCTTGTATTCAATATCGCCCTACCAGTCGCCGGATGTCCTGATCCTCAAATGAAAGCATGGGATCGACTTATTAACCGGATCGAACGAACGATGTTAGAGTTCGACACCAAAGAGAAAGAAATACGAACGGGGCTTGTCGCGGCCATTGCTGAGAAATTGCCGCCCGATCAGGCTTCAAAGATCAAAATGCGATTGAATCTGTTTAAGGCGAGAGCGTTTATCATCTCTGACGAGGGCAGAGAAACCGAGATTGTACGTGCCATCCGAAAGATGCATATTCTCAACCCCATACCGTCAAAATTTGGCGGATGGTCTGATGGCAATCCCACCAAAAACATCGTGACAAGACGGATTATAGAAGATCCCGTGTTCAAACCATCGCACAGGTCGCACTTTTTGCAACTTGCCGACTGCGTGGCCTTTGCGTTGCTCAAGAGAGAAGTTCCCCCCACGAGCAATATCCTCAAATACAAAATCAACGAAATGTTCGAAGAAACATTGGCGAACGTCTGCTTCAAGCCATCAGCGAAAAGTGATCCGCTTGGGATTGTTAGGAAATGAAAAGAGCCCCTTTCGGGGCTCAAGCAAAGCCGGATTCCGCCCGCTAATGGGCGGGCCGACTTAACAGTGTAAGTCTACTACAGGAATCGAATTTGTCAAGAATATCTTTGTACAAAATCATAATCTATACAAAATATCAGGTACTCGACCTTGGATTCTGAGCAAATCGTTATCGCGGGTGAGAAAGAGAGAATCGATACGTTCGCTTTAACGAAATCACGACCTTCGACCAATGCAAATGGAGGATTCTATTGTATTCAAACAATGATTTGGCAATGGCATCCGATTCGATGACTCAGCCCAACGCGCGCGCGACCGCCCGGAGCCAGACCGCGACGGCCTCGGCACCGGGATCGATGTGGCCGATCGCTCGACTTCCCAGATAACTCGAACGGCCTCGCCGAGGTATGAGAGAGGCGGTCGCCTTGGCACCGGCTTCGGCAGCCGCGGCGGCTAATGACAGGGCCTGGAGCGCCGACTCGCCTTGGGCAAGGGCGTCGGAGAACGCATCCGAGGCTGGAAGCAAGGCGTCGAGCATGGTGCGGTCGCCTCGACCCGCGCCGCCGAGTTCGATCACCCCGTCGCATCCCGCGCGAAACGCCTCGGCCCAGATCTTCGGGACCGTCAGGTCGGATGCCGAAACCCCCTTCAAACGCGACGCCGCACGCAGGAAGAAAACCGCGTAGAGCGGCCCCGAGGTCCCTCCCAGCGACGATTGCAGCAGCATTCCCAGCGCGTGCAGAAACGCGGAGGGGTCGTCCAGGGGAAGACTCGATGTGGCTTCGTGCATCGTCTGAGCGCCTCGCCTGAGGCTTGAGCCGAGGTCACCGTCGCCGACGGCCTGATCCATCGCGTTGAGTCGCGTGGCCGCCGCCGCGAGCGCTTGGGCCGAGGCCTGGAGGGCCACCTCGACGGACCTTC
>JAYVYS010000005.1:0-2483 GCA_043784005.1 Isosphaeraceae bacterium | reverse complement strand
ACACGGGTATGAAGCGCGAGGGATGACCTTTGCGAATACGGTTTATGTGGATCGCGTTTTGATGGATTGACGCTCGAACATCGGAGGTCAACGAGGGCTCGACAACGCTCCGCTGGCCTTTCGAAAGGCGACGCTCCTCCATGTTGCCGTGATTTGGAGCGCCGATCCGGAAAGAAAAACCGCGATTCCTGAAGACAAGAGTATGAACTTCCAGACGTCATTCGGGGTGTAACCCGCCCCGCTAATCAGCGAGCCTCCCAGACCGACCATGACTGTCGAGAGAATGTTCACAGCTAATGTGTTCGAGTTTGCTTCTTCAAGCTTCGCATGTTCAGGACGTAATCGGTCGAGTTCCGTGCGGAGGGCGGCGACCTCGTTTTCAAAACGATCCCGCTGATCGATAATATTTTGTTGGAGTTGCTTGCGTTCTTGGCAGATGTCCTGAATATGAGCTTCTCGGGCGCGATCGTGGAGTTGGGTCGGGGTCAATTTATTCGCCACGGCGTGCTTGATCTCGCGCTTCGTGGCTTCATCCGGCTGATCCGAGGCGGGAGTTTTAGGGGCCTGGATGGTCGTGAGGTCGATCGCCTGATCGTCGCTCATTGACTTTGGGCTTTCGAGCGAGCCAAGCCCCGAAAGTAGTTTTTGATGATGTCTGAGGGAATGTCGGTCCCCTTGGGTGGCTTACCTTCATACAAATCTTGAATCAATCGCCAAGGTGTTCCCAGTTCATGAGTCATATTAGATAGCTGGATGGCTGTATATTTGCCGTAGACCTCTCGCACTCGATCGAGAATCTGTTTGGTAAACATGGCGGATTCGGGGTTGTCATCAATGGTCGGGCGGAGAATCTTAAGCGATCGGCGACCGTCCGGTTTAACATGGGTTTTGAAGACGCTGCCCTTCTCAGTGATATTTCGGTCTCCGTATTCACGGAATTCCCGGTACAGCGAGCGGATGACTGGACCGTACGACCAAGCCTCAACTTGTTCGTCGATCAAGGGGGCATCCTTGATCGCGAGATGCCAACCGTGAGCGAAGAAAACCAGCTTTTGAAGCTTCATCGGCGTGAGCGTCTCGCCATGCGACTCCGCTTGCTCGATGAGGTAATTCGCGATTGCGATGGGGTTGTAAGGCATTGTCGCAAACCTTAATAGTAGACACACACTACGCTATTAGATGATTCAACGTGACATTCCATTCATTCTACTCCGGCCTGACATTTTGTCTAGGTCTCGACAAGCCTTGTCATCCTCCCGAATTCACCTTCGAACCTCGTCCCTTGCCCCCGGCTTGCGGGTCGGCCAGGCCGTTGAGTGGTTCGCCGATCTTGGTGACGTCCAGCCGAGACTGAATTTGCTGAGCGTATTCGGGGGAGAGTTCGAAGCCGAGGAAGCGTCGGTCGAGCTTTTTGGCTGTGATCAGGGTCGTGCCGCTGCCGCCGAAGGGGTCGAGCACGATGTCGCCGGGGTTCGAGCAGGCGCGGATGATCCGGCCGAGCAGTTGCTCGGGCATCTGGCAACCGTGCCAGCCCGCGCGCTCTTTAAAGGTGCCGCAGACCCGAGGGACGTACCAGGTGTCGCCCTGCGGGTCAAACCCGTCGGGGACGTCTTGTGGACGTAAAATCCAGGTGTCGTCAGGCACTCGCCCTTTCGGGTCAGCGCGGTTGTCGAAATAGACAAGCTGACGCGCGGAAGGGACGCGAATCGAGAGGTCGTTGAATGTGAATTTCTTGGGATCTTTCACGAAATAAAACATGTGCGCATGGCTTCTCGCGAATTTCTTCTTGCAGTGAACGCCGAAGGTGTAATACCAGATCACCCAGTTGCGAAGGTGCAGGCCGACTTCGCGATGGGCGATGACCTTTAGCTCGGCCGCGTACTCATCGCCAATCGCCAGCCAGAAGGCACCTTCGGGCTTCAAGACGCGGGCGACCTCGCCGATCCATTGCTTTGACCAATCGAGATACTTGTCGGCATCGACGCGATCGTCATAGATGTCGTAGTCGTAGCCGATGTTGAAGGGCGGGTCGGCGAAAGCGAGGTCGATTGAGCCGGCTTTGAGGTGTGCGAGGCCTTCGAGGCAGTCGCCCGGGTGAAGCTGGTCGAGTTGCAAGCCGCAGTCGGGGTTCATGGTTTGCTTGGCCTCGGGGCGACGGATCAAGATTCAAGAGATGAGACGAGACGAAGGATATCATCTAAAACACGTTCGGCTTATTCGTCGTCGGAATCGTCCGCGTCACCGTTGGCGGGGGCGAGAGGTTTGTCGGGGGCTTCCAGGTCTTGGCCGTCGATCCGGAACTCGGCGAGCTTCTTGTGCAGAGTATTTCGATTGATTCCCAGCCGCGCCGCGGCCTTGATCTGCACACGTTCGCACGATTGGAGCACCTGGTGGATCAACTCGCGTTCCACCTGGCCGACGATCCGGGTGTGAAGGTCGTTCGCGGCGGGGCCGGCGGCGCGGATGCCTTGGCGGACAAGCTC
>JAYVYS010000004.1:0-7252 GCA_043784005.1 Isosphaeraceae bacterium | reverse complement strand
GGGGAGCCCGATTTCGATACGCCCAAGAACATTCAAGAAGCCGCTTTTCGCGCGATCCGCTCTGGAAAGACACATTACACCCCTCCCGCGGGTATACCGGAATTGCGAGACGCGATCGCCGCGCACTATACAAATCATCACGGTCTGCCCACGAAGGCGGCGCAGGTTGTCGTCTCGAATGGGGCGAAGCAGTCGATTCACAATACGCTGATGGCGCTTTGCGGACCCGGTGATGAGGTGATCATCCCCGCGCCCTACTGGGTGAGTTACGCGGACCTCGTAAAATTGACGGGTGCGACTCCCGTGATTATCGAAACTCCCGAACAATCGGGATTCAAACTCACACCCGAGCAATTTCGTAAGGCTGTCACACCGCGATCAAAGCTCCTAATGATCAACAGCCCTTCCAATCCCACGGGAGTGGTCTACGATCGAGCCGAGCTTGAAGCCCTTGCCGAAGCCGTTATGGAGACCCACGTTGGCGTCCTTTCCGATGAGATTTACGAGCAACTGACGTACGGCGATGCGCGTCCCACTTGCTTCGGAACCCTGCTACCGGAATTATCGGAGCGAACAGTCACTATCTCCGGTGTCAGCAAAACCTATGCCATGACCGGCTGGCGGATTGGATGGGCGGTCGCGCCGCTGGCGGTCTCCAAGTTCATGGCCGATCTCCAGAGCCAGGAGACGAGTAACCCGTGCTCAGTCAGCCAGTACGCCGCACTCGAAGCCATCAACGGGCCGCAAGATTCCGTGGCCGAGATGAAAACCCATTTCGCTCAGCGTCGAGAGTATGTGTTGGAGCGAATCCGGGGTCTCGATGATGTGACGTGCGTTCCGCCCGGGGGGGCTTTTTACGCCTACATGAATGTTTCCGCCCATTTCGGACGGGTTCTGGCGGGCGAAAAAGTGACGGATTCGACGTCCTTCTGTCTGGCGGCGTTGGCGAAAGCCCATGTCGCGCTTGTCATGGGATCGGCCTTCGGCTCCGAGGGCTACGCGAGACTATCGTTCGCGACGGATTTGACGACTCTGGAGCGTGGTTTCGACGCGATCGAGAAGTTTCTCCGTGGCTAGATCCCTGGACGGACCGAAAAGAAGAGAGGTAGCGGTCTTTCGATCGGGCTTGATCGATCGAGCCGCCTGGGGTATCGTCGCGGCTCACGTCCCGATCTCCCATCCTGAGCATGCTCAACGCAAATTGTCGTTCGACCTCTGGTCCGAACCGGTGTTCCGTTCCGGATCTTCCCGCCTGGGAGGAGTTTGATGAAAACGCTTCGACCGGTCTCCATCGCGCTTGCGGTACTCGCGATACTTACCGTGTCGGGCTGTCGAACGGCCGGAGTGGGAAATCTCACGAAGCAGCCGAGCCTCCTTCCGACCAAGACCTATGAAACCGCTGCGGAACTGCTGGTCGAGCACAACCGCAACGCCGGTCGCGTGCAGAGCCTCAAGGCGCGACCCGATATCAAGGTCGACGACCGGAGGCGATTCTTCGGAGCCAGCGGCAAGCTCGCGATCGAGCGTCCCAAGAACTTCAAGCTCGAACTTTCTGTCGCGATGGCGAACGCTGCCGATATCGGTTCAAACGACGAAGAGTTCTGGTTCTGGATCAGTCACTCGGACGAAAAGGCCATCTACTATTGCAAATACGACGAGAACGGCCACAGCCCGCTTGCAGGTAGCCTTCAACCCGAGTGGATCACCGAAACCCTCGGGATGAAGGTGTTCGGCGAGGACGAGATCGCGGAAATGAAGGTCAAGCCCGGCATCGAGCCGGGCACTCTTGTGGTGAGCCGCTCGGAAAAGACAGCGCAAGGCGAGTCAATCATCAAAGAGATGGTGATTTCCGAAGCGACCCACCGGATTCGCGAGCACAAGGTCTTTGCCGCCGACCACAAAACGTTATTGGCCCACGCGACGATCCCGGAGTATTTGGAAGTGCCCCTCCCTGCTTCCGCCGAAGATTCCGAATTCTCGGGAGAAAAGGTGTTTCTGCCGAAAATTCTGAAACTGGAATGGATTCAGGAGAAACTCTCGCTTCAAATCTTGTTGAGCCAGGTGGAAATCAATCCGAAGTTCACCGAAACGAGCCGAGCGGCAATGTTCGTCGAACCCGCGATTCGCGGGTTCAATCGCGTGAATTTGGCGACTCGCGCCGGGGTGCCGCAACCCAAACTTCCCCCGACCACCATTCGCGAGACCATGCCAGCCCCCGCCCCTCGGGTCAAGCTCAGCGAGCCTACGCCGCTGGGTACCGATGGAGCGGGACGGACCCTGCGAGCCCCGCTGGCGATCATGGCGGACCTTCCCACCACGCGACCTGTTGAGATTGAAGCGGTGGTCGGTCCAACGATTCCCAGGGTCTCCGAACCACGTCCGGGCTCGCTCGACACCCGGCTGGGCTGGAGGAACACGGTCGAACGCTAACGCGCGTTTAGCTCGCCCGTTGTTCGGCGGTTCGCTTGAGATGCTGTCTGGCCCTAGCCAAAATCGGGCCGACGGAGTTCTCGGTAATTCCGAGTTGTTTGCCGATTTGACGGTAATTCAGGTACTTCAAGTGGTAGAGCTTGATCACCTCGGCCTCACGCTCGGAGAGGTGTTCGAGCATCCGTTCAACCTCTTCAGCCGAGGCGATCGCCTCCGCCTCCGTCGAGGCGTCATCACCCATCAATGAGCGGTGAGCGGAGGAATGGCCAAGCTCCGCCTCGCGCTGACGTTTGATCACTTCCTTCACGCATATGCGCCTGGCGACGACCGTAAGGTAGGTCGGCAACGAACTTGCTCCTTTGAACTTACGGAGCACATCGTAATCGTCGTCGACAATTTCGAGGAAGATTTCGGCGGCGATGTCTTCAAGATCAGGGGTCGAAAGAACCACGCTCCGGGCATGAGAAACGTGATGAATCACGTGATAGATCAGGCCCATGTAGCGATCTACAAAGTCATTCCAGGCGCCGGGGTCCTTCCGCAGGCATCGGTCGATAAGCTGACGGTCGATCTCGCGCAAGGGCACGGCGGAGACTCCTCGCAGCCGAGAAGGAATAGGCGTCGCAATTCCCTCGGATGGGTAAACGGAAGGTGCGCAGACTTCGACCTCAGTACGCCATACCTACCATTTTACCATCTCAACTCGCGACGGCAAGAATTCCGAACTCCGCAAAGCAAGATTGCATGCTTGATGTCGGACGATTCGCTGGTAGAGACGGGACAGCCGCCTGAGCTTTCGATCTACAGAATGGAGTTTACCCCTTGCTCGTGTCGGAGCAACGCGGCTTTCCGTTCGACTCCCCAACGGTAATCTGACACCGATCCGTCAGTCCTCACAACACGGTGGCAGGGGATTGCGACCGCGAGGATGTTCGCGGCACAGGCTCGGGCAACCGCCCGCGCGGATTTCGGCTGACCGATCCGCTCCGCGATTTCGGCGTAGCTGGCGGTCGAACCGACGGGGATTCCGCGCAAGGCTGCCCAGACTCGTCGCTGAAAAGCGGTGCCGCGGATGTCGAGCGGCAAGTCCAGCCCGATCGAAGGCATTTGCAAGAATCCGACGACCCTGGAGACGCATTGCTCAAAATCCGAGTCGCCACCGATCCATTGGGCAAACGGGAACTGGTTCTGGACCTCGCGAGCCAGGGCATCCGGGTCGTCGCCTAAAAGGATTGCACAGATCCCCGCTTCCGATGCGGCGACGAGGATTACTCCGAGCTGGCAATCACCGATGGCGAAACGAATGGATGTCCCTTTCCCGCCTTCGCGGTAGGCAGTCGGTGTCATACCGAGAACTGCGTTCGAGGATTCATAAAAGCGGCCGTTCGAGTTGAAACCAGCGCGATAAATCGCCTCCGTGATGGTGGAGCATCGCGAAAGCGTATCTCGAATGCGACGGTCCCGATGAACGGCTGCATAGTTTTTAGGTGTAATGCCAGTGTGCTTTTTGAACATGCGATGAAAATGGTGGCGGCTCATTCCCACGAAAGTGGCGAGTTCATTGAGGCTAAGGACAGTGTCCGCCTCCTCAATGACTCGACAAGCCCGCGCGACGATCAAGGCATGGCGTTCCGCGAGGCTTCCCTCCGTTGGCTTGCAACGTTTGCAGGGACGAAAGCCCGCTTCTTCAGCCTCTTGGCAGGTTATGTGGAACAAAACATTCTTGCGATTCGCCAATCTTGCCGGACAGGTCGGCCGACAATAAACACCGGTCGTCCGCACCGAGTAGTAAAACTTGCCATCCGCCGTTGGATCACGTCTGACCACGGCTTGCCAACGGGTCTGATCGTTGGAATCGCAAGTCGAGATTTGTTCCGGATCGGCTACGAAATCCGTCATGAGAGAAGTCCCGTGGACATAGCTGTGCGTTGGTCGAAATTCCTCGTAGAAGCCCATGATAGATTACTGAGAACCGTCAAAAACTCCGGTTCTTGCTCTCAAATCGAAGTTGGTCTTGGTAAAGGATTGGTGGTGGCAACGGAGATCGTTGAAAGGCTCATTTTTGGCTTCTAACTCGACATGGTGGACTTGACTTGGGAAGCGGTCCCGAACTAATAATAGGGTTCAAAGCCGAAGTGGCGGAATTGGCAGACGCGCTAGGTTCAGGTCCTAGTGGGCTTAACGGCTCGTGGAGGTTCAAGTCCTCTCTTCGGCACTATGCAGGGTAAGGGGTTGCGTCGAAAGACGCGGCCCCTTATTCTTGCGCCCTGAGCGGGTTTGGTAGCAAATTGGTAGCAATGTTGCGGTGGCGTAGGAGCCACAGCGATGGCCGGAATCCAGGAGCGGGGCGGAAGTTACCGGATTTATTTCCGCTATCAGGGCAAGCAGGTCACGTTCCCATTGGGAAAAGTGACCAAGCAGGAGGCCGAGGCGAAAGCCGCCCAGGCCGAGTATCTCCTGATGCGCCTCAGGCAGAAGCTCATCGATCTGCCCCCCGGCGTAGCAATCGCCGACTTCCTCCAGTACGACGGCAAGGTGCCCCTTGGTAGCGTCCCCGCTACCAAGCTGGCGAAGCTCGTCGAACTCCGTGACCGCTTCCTTGCCATCCATGCAGGCGCTCACGAGAAGAACACGCTCTACACCGCCCGCATTCATTTCAACCACCTGATCGCCACCCTCGGCGAAAAGTTCCCCCTGCCCGAGCTGGTTCAAGCAGACCTCCAGAGGCATGTCGATCGTCGGGCCGTATTGGCCATCGCCCCGGTGACGATCAAGAAAGAGATCAACGGTTTCCGGGCAGCGTGGAATTGGGCGAGACGAACGGGGATCGTTTCGATGGAATGGCCCGGCAAGGGGCTGGTCTACCAAAAGACGACCGAGAAGCCGCCCTTCCAGACGCGAGCCGAGATCAGTCGCAAGATTGCCCGCGGTAGTCTGACGGAACCCCAGCAGGGCGAACTCTGGGAATCGCTCTACCTGACCGCCGAGGAACTGCCGGAATTCCTGCGGTACGCCTCGGAGGCGGCCCGGCACCCGTTCATCTACCCGATGCTTTGCATGGCCGCCCACACCGGAGCCCGACGGAGCGAGCTGATAAGGGCCGATGTCTCGGACGTGGATTTTGACGCCCAGGTGGTCACCATCCGGGAAAAGAAACGGGTTCGGGGCAAGCAGACTTCCCGACGGGTTCCGATCTCTCCGTTCCTGGCGGGTGTCCTTAAGGAATGGCTAGCCAACCATCCGGGCGGGAATCACCTTTTCTGCCACACTGCTGAGGTTGCCCGGAGCAAGAAGCGGAGCCCGAAGACGGGTTACAAAAATGGGGAGGGACGCCCGACGACGGACAGCGGAAGGCTGGCGGAACTAAGGGATCGGGAGCAGCCGGGTTTCGAGGCCCTGACCGAGAGCGAAACTGCCGACCATTTCGTGCGGACAGTGAAAGCCTCGGAATGGTCTGTCGTGCCGGGTTGGCATGCCCTCCGGCACAGCTTCGCCTCGATCTGCGCGAGCCGGGGGATTGACCAGAGGCTGGTCAACGCGTGGATGGGGCACCAGACGCTGGAACAGCAGAAGCGTTATCAGCACCTGTTTCCCCAGCAGCAGCAGGACGCCATCCGCGAGGCGTTTGGGTGATTCATCGCACCCGCCCCTTGCCCCTCGTCTGCTCGACGCCTTCTGAATGCGTCGGCTCTCGGAACGGCGGCTGGGGTTCGCAGACCGGAACCTCGACGAAGCCGGATCGGACCATTTGGCCAGTCGACTTGACCACGCCAGCGGCGACCAGGGCGTCGAGCATGCCATCGTTCTCGCCGTAATCCTTGATGAGCACCTGGTTCTTGCCGAGCGGCACGTCGGGCAGGTTCACCGTGGCGGTGGCGACCGGGCCTTCCTCATCCACGAGGCTGAGGGCCACGCGGCCATTGACGTAGTGGCGTTTCTGGACGGTGCAGTCGGTGTCGAGGAAGCGGACGGTGGTCATGCCGTGCCTTTGCTTTCCATCAGCGATTTAATGGCCTCGGCGTTACCCGCCTCGATGTTTTGGGCGACAAGTTCCATCGCCATCTCTCGGGTTACCATCTTTTGATCCTGCACGGCGATCAAGACGCCGACCAAATGGGCGGTGACAGCCAGCATCTCCATGGCGCTCAGCTTGTCCTTGAACTCAGCAAGCAGGGCTTTTGTAGCGTCATTGAATTCCTTCGCCGCAGGCGATGGCGTGCGTGTCTTCATTCCGTTCATCAGCTACCTACCCGTTCGCTGGTTCCGTCCCACACGAACTCATTAACTGGAAGGTGCTTGCCGCAACCGCAGCAGAACGTACCGCCGTAAAATTTGGGATCACGCGCATAGGTCTCAGCGATTGATAACCCCATTGTGGTGCGAACGCCGCAGCCTTTCGCATCAAGCTGATTCTGCGTCCAGTACCGCCCGTTGCAGATGTCAACTTCGCCGGGGTACTGCTCGTACTTCACATAGCCAAACTGGTCATAGCGTTTGTGCTCTTCTTCGGTAAGATCACGCATCGGGTTCTGTGGACCGACTGGCCCAACGTGCACGTACGATTTACGCACCGGACGCATAAAGCCCCTGGCACGCTCTTCCGGGTTGAGAACCACATAATCCTGCTGCTGGCCGTTGCCTTTCAGTCTGGTATGCGAGTCATCTTCCGGCACTGGCGCCCCGCTGACGAGTTGCTGCGCCGGGCGGGTGACAGGCTCGGGACCTGCCTTCATCTGAGCCCGGACCTCCACGACTGCCGCAGGCGCCTTGGGGGCGCTCCGAGGAGGATGTCTCGAACGATCGCGGCGATTGCATCAGGGGC
>JAYVYS010000003.1:0-4928 GCA_043784005.1 Isosphaeraceae bacterium | reverse complement strand
ACAGGCAGCCGCAGCCGATGCAGCCGTCGAGGGAGCTTTGCAGCGCTTCGAGTTGGCGGATGCGACGTGCCACTGTTGCCGCCCATTGCTGGCGCTTTTCACAGTGAAGGTCGGCTAAAATGATGTCTTTGCGAACTCCAAGTCGATAAAAAGACTGCCTTGCCATAGCCTCCACGGATATCATGTGTTCTCGCATCTGGGGATTTAGCCTTGGCCCCTTGTGATGCTCTCTCGGACTCTCATTTCTCGAGCCGATACCGATGGTCAAACCGCGAACTCTTGCCGGTGAACTTCCACATGGGCCATGGTCTTGCCGAGGATGTGACGTCTGGGACGCGATTCTTGCCGCCGCGATCGGTGACGTCGCGACGCTTGGTCATTTGCTCAACCGCGATCCGAATTTGTATCGCGCGGAATACTGGTATACGCAGCCGATCCACTTCGCGGTACGTGAGGGACACTTCGAGGCAGTCGCACTACTGCTCGACGCGGGTGCCGACCCAGCCGCAGTGGGAATCGGCCGCGAAGATCTGATCACCACGGCCCGGGATCGTGGTCACGAGAATGTCGCCAAACTGCTCGAAGACACTCGAGTCGATCGCGGCCGGATCAGTCCGTCGGAGATCTCGACCGATCACCCGATTCTCGACGCGGCGGCTGCCGGCAATGTGATGAGCGTGCGAAAAATGCTCGACGCCGACCCGTTACTTTCGCACTGCCGCGACCGCGCGGGGGGCACTCCACTGCACCGTGCGGTGGCGGCGTCAGCCCGCGCGGTGGTCGAGTTGTTGCTCGATCGCGGTGCGAATCTTCATGCGATTCATGGAGCGGGTCCCGGCTCGGAGAGCGGATATGCCGCAGCCGATTTCCAGCCCATCGACCTCGCACTTTGGAGTGGTCCGTTTTGGGGTGTGCGAGGAGACATCGATACTGCGCGATTGCTGATCGAGCGCGAGGCGGCCTACGATCTGGTCATCGCGTCCGCCCTCGGCGACCTCGCATATGTGAATCGTGTGCTGGATGAGGAGCCCCATCGAATCGTCGAGAAAAGGGCCATCCGGCAAGCGCCCGTTATCGACCGCCGTGGAGTTTAAGCACCCCGAGATTGTCCGATTACTGCTCGACCGGGGTGCCGATCCGAACTGGCCCGAAGGAGCCACGGCTCCTCGGGGAGTGGCGCTTCATGCCGCCGCTCGCGCCGGCGACCGACAAATCGTCGAGCAACTTTTGGCAGACGGAGCCGACCCCAACGGCTCGATCGATTCTTCAGGGAGCGACACTTATGCCGCACGCACTCCCGAACTTCGGGCGTTCCTGCTCGCGAACGGGGGAATCCTCGACAACTATGATTTAATTTGGCTGGGCGAAGACGAGGAAGTAAGACGTCGCGTCCGCGAGAATCCGGGTTCCGCCGATGCCGGTTGTGGAGGAGTGCTCGCCGTGGCTTGTAAGCAGGACAAACGCGATCTGCTTGTCCGGCTCCTAGACGCCGGCGCACGGGTTCCTGTTGTACTGACCGAATGTCGTTCCTACCTCCTCAGCGATCCCGCCGTGCTCAGCCTCTTGCTTCAAAGCGGTATGAGCCCCGACCTTCCCAACTGGCTTCTGGCGACCCCCTTGCACGACCGATGCGGACGCGATGGCCGTGGCCGACCCATGCCGTATCGAAAGGAATGCGCGACGATTCTGCTTGACGCAGGTGCCAACATCGCGGCGAAAGACGAAGATTACCGCTCGACACCCCCTGCTTGGGCGGCCCGAAGCGACCTACCGGACATGGTCGAGCTACTCCTCGCTCGGGGCGCTCCGACCAACCTTTCCGACGACGAATCCTGGGCCACGCCTCTGGCCTGGGCGATCCGAAGAGGTCATTGCCGTATCATGGAAATCCTTCGTGCGGCCGGCGCGACGGAATAACCGCGAGACACTTCGTGACGGAGCCGGATTGGCGCTTCCCCAATCCTCCAACCTTCGGCTGCCGCGAATTGACCGAGGACCTTGGAAAAGTTTAGGATGGTTTCTCCAGTCATCCCTACTCCCTGCCAACCGGTAGAGTTCCCATGAGTTTCGGGCAGGGCGACGAAATCGATGTCGGGCCTCGTGTGGAGTTATCAGGAATCATGACCCAGATCGAACAGGCAAGGCTCGGAAACATCACGCCCGAGATGGAATACGTCGCCAGGCGAGAGAACCTTGAGCCCGAGTTGGTTCGTTCCGAGGTGGGCCGCGGTCGGATGGTGATCCCCGCCAACGTCCATCACCTGCGCCGGGGGCTGGAGCCGATGGGCATCGGGATCAAGGCGACCTGCAAAATCAACGCGAATATCGGAAACTCGGCGGTGACCTCCGATATCGACAACGAGCTTGCCAAGCTCAAAACCGCCGTCGGCCTTGGTGCCGATACCGTGATGGACCTCTCCACCGGCGGCAACATCGACGAGATCCGCAAGGCCATCCTCGCCGCCAGCCCCGTGCCGATCGGCACCGTGCCGATGTATCAGGCAATCCAGAAGGTCAAAAAAGTCGAAGACCTGACCGAGCAAGATCTCCTCGACATCGTCGAGCATCAGGCCAAGCAGGGGGTCGACTACATGACCCTCCACGCCGGCATCCTTCGCGACTATATCCCGCTGACCGCGAACCGCATCACGGGCATCGTCTCGCGCGGCGGCTCGTTGATGGCCCAGTGGATGGTTTCGCACAACAAGGAAAATCCGCTCTATACGCGGTTCGACGACCTTTGCGACATCATGCGGCAATACGACGTCACTTGGAGCTTGGGAGACAGCCTTCGCCCGGGCTCGATCGCCGACGCCTCCGACGCCGCGCAGTTTGCCGAGTTGAAGACTCTGGGAGAACTGACGCGTCGGGCCTGGAAGCGGGGCTGTCAGGTCATGGTGGAAGGGCCGGGACATATCCCGATGGACCAGATCGCCATGAACATGGAAAAGCAGGCGATCGAATGCAGCGAAGCCCCCTTTTACGTCCTCGGTCCCCTTGTAACCGACATCGCGCCGGGCTACGACCACATCACGTCAGCCATCGGAGCGGCCCTGGCAGGATGGCACGGGGCGAGCATGCTCTGCTACGTCACCCCGAAGGAACACCTGGGATTGCCAGAGGTCGAAGACGTTAGGCAAGGGGTGATCGCCTACAAGATCGCGGCCCACGCCGCCGACCTTGCGCGGCATCGTCCCGGCGCTCGCGACCGCGACGACGCCCTCAGCCGCGCCCGTTACTCGTTCAACTGGGAAGAGCAGTTCCGCCTCTCGCTCGACCCCGAAACCGCCCGCCGCATGCACGACGAGACACTGCCGCAAGACGCCTTCAAGTCGGCCGCCTTCTGCTCGATGTGCGGGCCGAAATTCTGCTCGATGCGGATCAGCGAAGACCTGCGCAAGCACGCGATTCAGGCTGCGGCGTTGGTGCAGATTGATATTCCAGAACCGGCAGTTTCTCAAGCCTGAATCACGCCACAAGACGCCGATGAACGGGCTGATGCACGTGTCACCACAGTTCCTTGCCTCCCACTAGTCACGTATCGGGGGAAGTCCATGTGGGTGGAAGAGCTACGTCTTGAAAATATTCGATGCTTTGAGGCGGAAACACTTCAATTTAAACGAAACAAAAATCCTTACCGCTGGATCACGTTCCTTGGGGAAAACGGCGGAGGTAAGAGTACTGCTCTGCAGGCACTCGGGTTACTTCTGGCCGGTCCAGAGGGCGCGCAAATCTTATTGTCTCGGCCGTTGGGATGGCTCCGGGATGATAGACAGGCGGGCAAGATCTCGACGCGAATCCACCAGGATGAGAACGACCCGGGAAGCCATGGAAACACGAAAGTTCGCCATGCCTTCAGCTACTCTTATGCGATCAGTGGCAGTAAGCCACTGACGATTAATCACAAGTTGTATACTGAGCCTAGTATTGTTCCCGCGGGCCAAGATTCGTTGTCATGGTTGAGAGCGAACGCATTCCCCTCCAAAGGATTGGGCTGGTTCGCCGTAGGTTATGGGGCCTTCCGGCGCTTGACACGTTCCAATCAAATTATCGTTCCGTCGCTGGAACCTCAGGCACGTTTTACCAATTTCAAAACCCAATTCGACGAGGCCGAGCCGCTATCCGTCTTTGAACAATGGTTGGTATACCTCGATTACAGAATCGCAAAGACAAAAGACCCCGAGGCCAAGAGACAAAGAGATCTGGGCATCGAAGCCATCAACAGGCTACTGCCAGATGACTCGAGCTTCGATTCTGTCAGTTCCGAAGGACGAATTCTTTTTCGAGTCGGCGGTCAGAGCGTTCCGACGATCGCTCTAAGTGACGGCTATCGGAGCATACTGGCCCTTGCAGGCGATCTCGTTTGGAGGCTTATTCAGGCTTTTCCCGAGAGTAACGATCCTTTGAAGGAGGAAGGGGTTGCCTTGATCGACGAATTGGATATTCATCTCCATCCGAACTGGCAACGCTCCATTGCGAACTTGCTGCGTGATCAATTTCCTCGACTTCAATTCTTTGTCGCCACTCATAGCCCACTGATCGCGGCAGGTGCGGGTGAGGACGCTTTGACACTCAAATTCGGATTTGAGAACGGTCGATCAGTCGTCCAGGAAGCACCCAACGTTGCTGCGATGAACGTCGACCGCATACTTGAGAGCGAAGCGTTCGGTTTGGAATCCGCGTATTCACCTCAAACACAGCGGAAAATCAAACGATTCGATGACTTGCATCGAAAGGGTTCTAATCGATCGAAGGCTGAGGACAATGAACATCAGCATCTTCTTACATTTATGGGAGAAGCCCGTCCTTACGGTGGTCCACCGGAGCCTGGGTCGCTCGAAGCCAAAATGGATGAATTCTTGATAGAAAACTTGAAATGATCAGGGTAAAAAGGTCTGCGCCTCCATCCATCCTCAAGAAGAAAGCCG
>JAYVYS010000002.1:0-2153 GCA_043784005.1 Isosphaeraceae bacterium | reverse complement strand
TTGAGATTGTTGGTGCACTGAATCCGCCTCGCCGCCTCGCGGGCCGCCTGCACCGCGGGGAGTAACAAGGCGATCAAGACGGCGATGATCGCGATCACGACAAGCAGTTCAATCAGCGTGAAGCCACGACGGCGCATGGTACGCACTCCTTCCAGAGAGAGAAGCGAGAACTCCCGTCTCATTTCAAGACGTGGGCGCGGACCGCTGCTCTCGGTACAGATGTAGGGTCAATCGACGAACGACGGGATGTTGTTCCGGCCTCTCAGTCTCAGATCGGTCGGAAACAACAACGGCGAGGAATCCATCAAGCCGTGAGAGGCTGTTCCGGGGGCTCGTCAATCCGTTCGTCGAAAGAGGCCGACAAGAGGACCTCGCGGAAGGGAAGGAGTGACGGAAGTTCGGCCCCGGCTCGAATCACGATCGACTCGGACGGAACGGCCTTTGAGCACGAGGAACCCGGTCGATTCGGCGGCAATCCCTCATCCCCGCCGCACGGGGCCGCGCTGTAGCACGGTCTCGAAACGGGAGATCTTGTGGATTTGTCAGAAGGAGAAGAAGGCGCGGGTGAATGTTTCGTGGAACCGCTCGAAGAACAGCAGCACGACGTCTCTCCGCGACATGCCTTGCACGCGCATTGATGTTTTTCGGCCCTGCTCGACTCGTGAAAGAACGAAGCGCCCGAGGCCGGCAATCCCGACACGAGCGCGAGCCAGACCGTCACCAGGCCGATCAGCGGCTGGCAATGTCGACGTCGAGGGGTATCGCGATGCGTGGGTCGCACAGGGAGACGTTGTTCCGGAGGTGCAAGTCAATGCCCATAGACCTCCCTGTCGCAAGACCAATCATCCGTCTCCGGGAGTCGTTTGGTCAAGGACAAGGTGACATTTTCCGGGATTTTCAGAATCGTAGGGTGTGTATCGCCCACCATCATATCTTTTCCTTCCGCTCCGTCCGGCACGCGGATTGCTTTGTCAGCCGTAAGGAGATTGCCCGATCCTGCCAAGATTTTCTCAAGTGGAGTGACGATCATGCCCCAAGGCGACAAGTCCAAATATACCGACAAGCAGAAGCGTCAGGCCGATCACATCGCCGAGAGCTACGAAAGCCGTGGTGTTTCCGAAAGTGAGGCCGAGGGCCGCGCCTGGGCCACCGTGAATAAAGAGACCGGCGGCGGCAACAAATCGGGGAGCGGCCGAGGTGTCAAGGACACCAACGTGTCGAGCGTCAAGGGAGGCAAGCTCGGCGGCAAAGCCTCCGCCTCGCGAACCCCCGCCGAACGTTCCGCTTCCGCCAAAAAGGCCGCCGCGACACGCAAGCGGAATGCTCAGGCGAAAGGGTGAGGGTCGTCGCGCCGCAAAGCTCACTCCAACCGAGTGGTTCGAATCCGAGCCGGTAGGTTGTAGAGCGGCAGCGAAACGCGGTATTTCTCGGGCGGGCGGCTGAGTTCCTCATTTCATGCCTCCGTCCGCGTAATATGGACCCCCCAATCTTCGACAATGGAGATCCCGATGCTCAACCGTCTCTTCATCATCACCGTTCTTGGTTGTGCCGGGTTTCCCGTCGTGACAATTGCGGCGGACGATAAGCCGTCCGATACGATCAAGACGCTGCTCGATACGCAGGTCGCGTGCTGGAACAAAAAGGACCTGGACGGGTTCCTTTTGCCTTACTGGCACGATCCCGGCGTCGTCTTCCAGTCGGGCGGCACGCGATCCGACGGCTTCGAGGCGCTGCGGACTCGCTATCGCAATCGTTATCAGGCCGAGGGGCGTGAGATGGGACGCCTGGAGTTCGAAGGGATCGAGGTCATCGTACTCAGTCCCGACGCGGCGGTCTCTCGGGGGCGCTGGAAGCTGACGATGTCCGATGGTAAAACCTCGGGAGGGCTCTTCACCTTGATCCTCCGCAAGCTTCCCGAAGGCTGGCGGATCGTGCATGATCATACGTCGTCAAATTGATATGAGGACTGCATTCCCACGCCGAGCATGGGAACGAGTTTCCTAACCGCATCCAACGGTGAGATGCCGGAATCCGTTGGCGCACCCTCGTTGGGCTTGGTTGGAAAAATTCTCGCGAAACGACTTGGCAACTCGTCGAACATTGAGGTAGAGTTTGTGACTATCGCATCCCCTCTCGTTTCCTCGCAGATTTAG
>JAYVYS010000001.1:0-3507 GCA_043784005.1 Isosphaeraceae bacterium | reverse complement strand
CACGAAGAGAGCGGGCTCACAACCCTGGTTTTGACCAACGACCCACGCGAGGCACTCGCGCTGGCGGATCGACTGGCCGTTATGGACCTGGGTCGCGTTGTCCAAATCGGCACTCCGGGAGACATTTACAATCGACCGGTTGATGCGTTCGTGGCACGATTTCTTGGGCCGACCAACTTGATCCAGGGTCAAGTGGAAGGAACCGGCGTACGCGGTGAGATCATCGTTCGGACGCCTTTCGGTCGCCTTATTGGGCAGACGACGTCCCCCTCGGCCGATGGCGTCGGCGGGCTTTCGTCGGGGCCTGGAGCGCTTCCGGGAGGAACCCCCGTGACGGTCTCAATCCGCCCGGAGTCGTTGGCGATCGGCACATCGGTCCCCTCGGGCTCCAATCGGTTTCCGGCGACTGTCGAGCGACTCGTCTTTCTCGGCGAGGTTCGCCAGGTTCATCTTCGAGGCCCGAACGACTGGCCCGTGCAGGCCTTGGCGCTTCAGGGTCTCTCGCAGAACCTCCGCGAAGGCCAAAGCCTGACACTCTCCGTACCACCGGAACAGGTTGTCGTTTTACCGGGGAAATACGCCGTCACGAGTTAAACTGGGCAGGCGTGAGTGCGGACCACCCCCGACTCCGTTCTCGAGCATCCGTTGTTCCCGGCCCCGTCATTCGTGCTGAATTCCTGGTTGCGCGAAGGAATTCGCACACGCCGGTGTTACGATGACGACTCGTTTTACGATGACCGAATTCCGATCACTCAAGGGCGTCGTTGATGAAGCTGGTTCGAGGTCTGGGACATGTGACGCGGCTGTTGGCCCGGGTCGTGGTGCTTGCTCCGATCGTCGCGCTGATTTTCGCATCGTTCCTTGACCGGGGACCCCGAGGCTCCTGCCGCCTGACCTTCTTTCCAATGGCGCTCGCGGCCCTTGATCCGCACATCTGGGAATGCTTCCGAAACAGCATCCTCATGGCGATGGCGGTCACGTTGGCGTCGCGATTGCTCGGTGTGGGTATCGCCAATATCGTGACGCGGAGGCGATTCTGGGGACGTCCGGTGCTCGCCGTACTGGCCTGCGCCGGCCTCGCATCGCCTCCGGCATTTGTCGCGATCGGGCTGCGCGCGCTCTTTGGTCCGGACGCGGCCCAGCTGGGAGAGTCGTTCCGTCCTTTCGCGGGGTGGGTCGCCTGGTTCTGGGTCGCGGTTTCGTGCTCGGTGCCGCTCGTGGTGCTTGCCACGGCGTCGGGACTGAGGCGGTTCGATCCCAGTGCCGAGGACGCGGCGAGGCTTGAGGGGGCGAGCCGAGGTCGTGTCTGGCGGCAGTTCCTCTGGCCTACCGCCCGACCCGGTGTCGCGCACGCACTCGCGACGGTTTTCACGCTGACTTTGATCGAGCCTGGCGCGCCTCTTGTGCTCGGACTTCGCCGGACCCTGGGCTTCCAGATCGTCGAGGCGGCGACGGATCTTGGCATCGGACAGCTCAATCGTGCTTCGGTCCTCGCTCTTGGCGCGACGTTGATCGCGGTCCTCGCACGGATCTTGATGGGTTGGTGGGGTGGAATGGAGACGCGAGACTTCCCGGAGCGTCTGGAGCACCTGAGCGCGCGAGACGATCGCACGAGTCTCGGCGTCGGGTTACTGCTCGCGCTCGTCCTGTCGATCGTTGTGATCTGCGTGAGTCTGCCCATCGCGGGACTTGGGCTCGCCGCGACGACAACCATCGCGGAGCAGGGGAGTTCCCGCCGAGGCATCGCCTTCGAGGCCTTTGCGACGATGATCCGCGAGCCACTTTTACGGCGATATCTCGTGAACTCGCTAGCTCTCGGATGTGCCGTGGCCGTGTTTGGAATCATTCTGGCGTGGGCGTTGTCGGCAGCTTTGTCGGAGCGGCTTGGAAGCGTGGATTCCGGATTAACCCGCGTGACGAGCCTCCTTGAGCGAGTTCCGCCCTTGGCCATCGGGGTGGGTGTGCTTGGCCTGATGGCCGTCCTCCGTCTCGCGGTCGATTCGTTGGGAGCGGTCACGGGTCGGTCAGGTTTGGCCTTGTCGCTCCACGGATTGGTCGACATCCTCGACGCTGACAGGACACCCGGTCCGGGTTTGGTTCTAGCGGTGAGCCTCGTTACCTTGCCGATGATGGCCTGCTCGATGCTGTCGGCGCGGGCGAGCCTTAAACCGTCCCGTTTTGAGGCCGCGATCCTTCTCGGTGCCAGCCCTCGACAAGCGAATCGCAGACTTCGAACGTCCTGGCTCGCAGCGGCCCCGATTGTCCTGTTCGGGACCTTTGTGCCGGCATTCTCCAACATCACTCCGGCGCTTGTTTTCGCGACGACCTCCGCCTCAAGGACGGCAGGGCCCGCCGTCTTGACTCTCGTCGAGGAACCCGGCATCGGTGGTCAAAGCGCGGCGGCGTTCGCCATCCTCGCGATTTCGATGAACATTTTAGCTCTCACGATCGCGGCGCGGCGCGACTCTGATGTTTTCCGATCCTGGCCGAGAGTCTGAGTCGTCCCGGGAATGGCTTGCAATCCGTTGCAGTCCCTCACTGAGAACGATAAGCTTAGGGATAACGACGAATGTCAGAGGCTGAGGCTCGCCGATTGTTTCGGGCATTGAGGGCTGGAGGAGGGCTTGCGTGCGAGAGGATTTGATTCGTGCCTGGGCCGACCTGCTCGTTGACTATTGCCTTCAGGTCGAGCCTGGACAGACGATCTTGATCGGCTCGGAATTAGAAGCACGGCCCCTTGTCGAGGCCTGTTACAAGGCCGTCGTGATTCGGGGCGCGCACCCGTTGATTCGGCTGGAACTTCCCGGCCTGGCCGAGTTCTTCCTCCAGAATGCGAACAAGGATCAACTTGCCTTCGTTCCCCCTTCCGCGATTTTCGAGGCCCAATCCCTCTCTTCGAGGCTCCGGATCGCGGCGGAGTCCGACACGCGAGCGATGAGCCGGGTCGACCCGAAACGTCAGGCCACCGTGGATCGGGCACGCGACCCGCTTCGACAGGCTGCGCGCGACAAGCGCTGGGTTCTCACGCAGTATCCGACCGCCGCTTACGCCGCGGATGCCGGGATGAGCATCGAAGATTATGAGGCGTTCGTCGCATCGGCGATGTTTCTCGATCAGCCCGACCCTGTACGGTGCTGGCAAGACCTTGGTCGCAGTCAGGCGGGGCTCGTCGCGTTCATGTCGGGCGTGAAGACGATCCGGATCGAGGCGGATGAGACGGATATCACCCTCTCGGTCGCGAACCGGATCTGGATCAATTCCGATGGCAAGCGAAATATGCCTTCCGGAGAGATCTTCACGGGACCGTTGGAAGATTCGCCGCGAGGACGGCTCCGCTGCGGGTTTCCCGTCTGCCGTGATGGTCGAGAGTTAAAGGGAATCGCGCTTGAGTTCGCGGAAGGTAAGTTAGTTTCGGCGAAGGCCGACGATGGTCAAGACTATCTTCTCTCGATGCTCGATCTCGACCCCGGAGCGCGTCGACTGGGCGAGCTTGGGCTCGGACTCAAT